>JAGHTQ010000148.1 GCA_018065295.1 Candidatus Colimonas fimequi
GGTAGCCACCCCTCCAGTGGAATGTGAGGACGCGGCCTTTCTTGGCAGCTTGCTGAGAACGCTTGAAAACGTCTTCCATCTTGGTGAATGACAGTTTCTTCTCGCGATAATATGAACGAGAGTTGTCAGTGCATTCAGGCACACGCCAGATGATAGGCTCATGGTCGCGAGCAATCTGTTTATCGGACAGGCACATATAGTCATAGCGAATGTTATCTGAAGTGCCGACCGAATTATCAAATGTAGCATCAACGTGATAGTACTTACCGCCAATCTTAACCACGTTCCAGGCGTGGCGATACTTGATGCCCTTCTCAGGGTTTGACTGAGCGATGGCGATGGTGCACCAGATACCAAGTGCATCGCAAAGGATCTTGATCCCCTTGGAAATGCCTTCGCAAACAGCAACCCCGTTGCCCAGGGCGCCGATGATCTCGTGGGAGTACGCCTTCTTCAGCTTATCATAAGTCACGTTCTGACAGATGAAGTCGTGAACGAACTGGACTTTGCCAGCTTCGTCCAGTTTCTCCGCCTGGCGGGCCAGTTTCTTAACACGGGACTCCATGGCATTACGATGTTCCTGAATTTTCTTCTTCTCAAACATATACTCTGGCAGAAGTTCGATATTCGGCGAGCCGTCGTACATGCGATACTTGAAGGTATTTGTATAGAAGATTTCCGGATTATCCATTCTAATCATGAAGTATATTGCTGACAGATCCTGCAATGAAGCGGCCGGTGCCATGATTGATGACGATAGAGCCAGTAGGCCTTCTTTTATTGCGTAATATGTCTTGCGCTGCTCTTTGTTCAGCACATTGTTGTAGTAGTATTCGTTGGATTTCATAGTTACCTTATTGGTCTTTCGGATAAATTAATCAATAGGTATTGTAGCAGAGAATATGGCTATGGTAAATTAAATAACGGAGAATAAAATACGGATTAAATGGAGTTTGTGAAACTATGTTAAGAATGAAAAGGAAGACTAACAATGAACTACCAAGAACAGTACGCAAGCAAACTCCTTACAGTAGACGAATGTCTGGCTAGCATCAAGAGCGGAGATCAGATTTTCACAGGACTGTATAATGTAGAGCCAAAGTTAATCTTAAGCCGTATTCACGAAATCGTGGGTAAGGTTGAAGACGTTAATCTTTGGTTAACAAATGAAATGCAGGCTTATCCTGTTATCGGAATGAAAGAAGCTGAAGGCAGCGTTAACATCAGATCAGCATTCCTGGGCAAGGTACTGCGCAAGACACAGACTGAGAAGCAGATTGATTTCGTACCGAACGACCTGCACAACACAATTAGAATTATCAACAGCAACAAGCCGCTGACTATTTTCATGGGTACTTGTGCGCCAATGAACGAAGACGGCTATTTCTCACTGGGAACTTCATGCCAGCTTGAAGCGGACGCTATCAAGACAGCAGATAGAGTAATTCTTGAAGTTAACCCTAACAGCCCATTCACATACGGTGATACTCTGGTTCACATCGATCAGGTTGACGCAGTAGTTGAGAGTAATGAACCAAACCTGACAATGCCAGCTATCTCGGCATCACCAGAAGATGAGATTATCGGCGAATACTGTGCATCAATTATCAATGACGGTGACTGCATCCAGATGGGTCTTGGCGGCACATCAACAGTTATCGGCATGAAGCTGATGGATAAGCACGACCTGGGCGTTCACACAGAAATCTTCAGTGACACTATGCTGGAACTGATGAAGAAGGGCGCTATCAACAACAGCAAGAAGACTATCAACACTGGCAAGGTTACTACAGCATTCTGCTGGGGTTCACAGGAACTTTACGATTTCATCGATCATAACGAAGAGATCCAGTTCCGCAGCTCTTCATACGTTAACGATCCGTTCGTTATCGCACAGAATGACAACCTGGTTTCAATTAACACAGCACTTCAGGTTGACCTGACTGGTCAGATCTGCAGCGAGAGCATGGGCAGCAAGCAGTTCAGCGGTGCAGGTGGCGCACTGGACTTCGCGTATGGTGCATTTCATTCAAAGGGTGGACGTGGCATCATCGCCCTCAACTCAACAGCTAAGAAGGGTACTCTCTCCAAGATTACTCCGCAGCTGACACCAGGCGCAGCAGTTACAATTCCTCGTAACACTGCTGACTACGTAATCACTGAGTATGGTATTGCTCATCTCAAGGGATGTTCACTTAGAGAACGTGCACTGAAACTGATTGCGATTTCACACCCAGATTTCAGAGAAGAACTGACACATCAGGCGAAGGCACTGGGATTAATCTAATTAAACTAACAATTAAGAGGTAATAGGTTGTATCAGATATTTGTACAAGCCTTGGGCTTCGCTGGGCTTGCAGGATTTTTTGTATCATTTCAAATTAAGTCAAACAAGGCGTTATTCGGATGCCAGACATTCGCAGCATGCATGTTCTGCCTGCAGTTCGCATTACTGGGCGGACTGACTGGTGCCATGAATCAGATTGTCATGATCATCCGAAACGGAATGATGACACAGTATCACAGATGGCAGTGGCT
>JAGHTQ010000178.1 GCA_018065295.1 Candidatus Colimonas fimequi
GAATGGCAGCAAAGCAGGAAAATGTTGACTATCTTCCAGGCGTTCAGCTTCCAGATAATATTGTAATGGTATTCGATGGAGCAGAAGCACTGAAGGATGCAGATTACGTTCTGTTCTCAGCGCCAGCACAACATTTCCGTAATGCCCTTGAAACAGCGAAGCCACATCTGACAGATGATGCTATCGTTATTAATGTTGCGAAGGGTATTGAACAGAAGAGCCTGAAGAGAATGTCAGAAATCGCTGCAGACGTTATTGATCCTAATAAGTATGTTGTTCTTTCAGGTCCATCGCATGCTGAAGAAGTAGGAAGACATCAGCCTACAACAGTTGCAGTAGCATCAACAAATCTTAAGGCAGCTGAACAGGTACAGGACCTGTTCATGACTAACAGATTCAGATTATACACAACAGAAGACGTAGTTGGCGTTGAACTTGGTGGTGCACTTAAGAACATCATCGCACTTGGCGCTGGTATCTCTGATGGTATGGGATTTGGCGATAATGCCAAGGCAGCTCTCATGACAAGAGGTCTTGCAGAAATTTCACAGCTGGGTCTTAAGCTGGGTGCTAAGCCAGAAACTTTCGCAGGACTGACAGGTGTAGGCGACCTTATCGTTACTTGCACAAGTATGCATTCAAGAAACAGAAGATGCGGCATCATGATCGGTGAAGGTATGGCACCTGACGAAGCAACAAAGAGAGTCGGCATGGTAGTAGAAGGTATGTTCACTACTGAAGCTGCACATGATCTTGCTGCTCAGGTTGGCGTAGAAATGCCAATTACAGAAGGTATTTATAATGTTATCAAGGGTGAGGTTACAGCATCAGATACTGTTAACCTGCTCATGGGTAGAGAAAAGAAACACGAATAAGGTATAAGAAGTAAATGAGTTCACTTGAAGGAAAGAAATACAATATTATAACTTTCGGATGCCAGATGAACGAACACGACTCAGAAACAATAGCAGGAATGCTCCAGGAAGAAGGATGCATTCCTGTTCTGACTAAAGAAGAAGCTGACATCACAATTATCAACACATGCAGTATCAGAGAAAATGCTGACAAGAGATTTTTTGGCACTCTGGGACAGCTGAAGAAATTAAAAGAAAACAATCCGGAATATACAGTAAGTGTTTGTGGCTGCATGATGCAGCAGGAACACATAACAAACGAAATCAAACAGAAATATCCATGGGTAGATATCATCTTCGGTACTCATAATATCGACAGTTTCCCACAGCTGCTCCAGAGAGCAACTGATGCGAAGATTAAGGTAAGAGAAATCTTAGAAGATAGAGATGATATCGTAGAAGGACTGCCAGCGAAGAGACTCTTCAAGCATAAGTCCTTCGTAAACATCATGTATGGTTGCAATAACTTTTGCACATACTGCATCGTTCCATACACAAGAGGCCGAGAGAAGAGCAGAAAACCAGAAGACATCATTCGCGAAATTACTCATCTGGTAGCAGACGAAGTCAAGGAAGTTACTCTCCTTGGCCAGAACGTTAACTCTTACAAAGGCGTGTGGGCCGATGGTTCACCATGTGACTTTGCTGATCTCATCTACGCCCTCAATGAAATTGAGGGTCTTGAGAGAATCAGATTCATGACTTCACATCCTAAGGATCTGTCAGAGAAGCTGATTCAGGCGTTTGTAGATTGCGACAAGCTTTGCAATTACATCCACCTGCCTGTACAGTCAGGAAGCAGCAACGTGCTTAAGAGAATGAATCGTAAGTACGACCGGGAGAGATATCTGGATGTTGTTAAGAGACTGAGAGAAGCGGTTCCTGAGATTACAATGAGTACAGATATTATCGTTGGATTCCCAGGAGAAACAGAAGAAGAATTCGAAGAAACTATGACTTTGGTCAAGGAAGTTGAATACGATTCAGCATTCACATTCCTCTATTCAATCAGAAAGGGCACACCTGCAGCTGAGTACGAGGATCAGATTCCAGAGGCTGATAAGCATAGAAGATTTAATAGACTTGTTGATGCGATTAACGAGGGCAGTGCTAACAAGAATGCCAAGTACGTTGGACGCATTGAGAAGGTACTTGTGGAAGGATTTAGCAAGAAGGACGAGAATACACTTACAGGAAGAACTGAAGGTTTCAAGCTGGTCGATTTCGAAGGCGACAGCTCATACATCGGTCAGATTGTTGACGTAGAGATCACAGAGGGCAAGACGTTCAGCCTCAAGGGTAAGATGGTAAAGTAGCCGTAATAATGGAGGCGATAAATTATGAGAGTTTTTAAGAGCGCTCAGCCAAGAAGCGAGGCTGATATCAGCGCACTTAGAGAGACTGTTACAGGCATCATTAACAACGTTAGAGAAAATGGAGACAAGGCTCTTCAGGACTACAACGCTAAGTTTGATGGTTGCAATAGAGAAAATTTAAGAATTTCACCGGAAGAAATTCAGCAGGCATACGAAATGCTTACAGAAGATGAACTGGCAGATATCAAGGCGGCAGCAGCTAACATCAAGGCTTTTGCCCAGGCTCAGAAAGAGTCAATTGGTATCGTTAAGGACTTCTCACCAGCAGAAGGAATTAAACTGGGACACAGAGCAATTCCTGTTCAGTCAGCTTGCTGCTATGTACCTGGTGGTGGATATCCACTTTATTCAACAGCACTGATGCTGGGAATTCCTGCGAAGGTGGCTGGCGTTAAGAGAGTAACTGCATGTTCACCAGTAATTAAGGGAACTACAACAATTCACCCTAAGACTCTGGTTGCCATGGACGTTGCTGGTATCGATGAAATCTATGCAGTAGGTGGCGCACAGGCAATCGCTGCATTCTCATATGGTACTGATCAGATCGCTCCAGTTAATCTTATCGTTGGACCTGGAAACAGCTTCGTTACAGAAGCCAAGAGACAGTGCTATGGCAAGGTTGGTATCGACTTCGTAGCTGGTCCAAGTGAAGTTCTTGTTATCGCAGACGGTCAGGCGGACCCAGAAGTAATTGCAGCAGACCTGCTGGCTCAGTCAGAACACGACAGAGTTGCAAAGGGCCTTGTAGTGACCACATCAGAAACACTTGCATCGGCTATTTGCGATGCGGTTGAAGCACAGCTGCAGCAGCTTGATACAGCTGAAATCGCCAGAGTTTCATGGGAAAACACAGGCGAAGTACTCATTGCTGATTCGCTTGAAGAAGCTGTGGCATATGCTAACGAGTATGCGCCAGAACACCTGGAAGTAAACGTAGAAGAAGATAAGATTGACGAGACAGTTAGTGCGCTTATTAACTATGGCTCACTCTTTATCGGCGGCAACACTGCTGAAGTATTCGGCGACTACGCTTCAGGAACAAACCACACACTGCCAACACTTGGTGCAGCAAGATACACAGGTGGCGTATGGGTAGGAACATTTATTAAAATCTGCACATATCAGTCAATGACTAAGGATGCGATGATGAACATCGCACCATTAGTTTCAAGACTGGCAAGAGGTGAGGGCCTTATTGGTCATGCCAGAGCAGCCGAAATCAGAATAGAGAAAAACGAAGGCTAAATAATGAATATTAAACAGATTGCAAAGGAAGCAGGCGTATCCGTTGCAACAGTCTCAAGAGTGCTCAATCACCCTGAGAACGTTGCCCCTGCAACCCGCGAAAAAATCCAAAAAATCATAGATCAGGCAGAATATAAGCCAAACTGGTTCGCACAGGGTCTTAACTTTAATAAGACCAAGACCATCGGAATCATTGTGCCTCATATTCTTAATACCATGTACATGGAGATTGCCAAGGGCGTTGAAGACGTTGCTCTTCAGAAGGGATACATTACTTTTATCGGTAATGGCGAAATGAATTCAAACGCAGAGAATTCATACCTTCAGCAGCTGGAAATGAGACGTGTTGATGGCATTGTAATTATGTTCACATCTCTTGAAGAAGAGCGCCTTCGCGAAATCGAGAAGAAGGGCGTACCGATTGTCCTTATCGGTGAAAACAAGAAGATAGAAGGCTTCAATATAGTTCGTGTCGACTGCAAGTCAGGCGCTGAGAAGATGGTAAAACATCTGGTTGCCAGCGGTCATAGAGAAATTGCTCTTCTGCAGGGAAGCGATCCGGAAACAGAAAGCATGGATATCTATGAAGGATATTGTAATGTTCTTCGCGAAAACGGCATTGAAGTCAAGAAGAACCTGGTTTCTCAGGTGGCCAATTCCATAGAGGGTGGCTATCTTGGTGCAAAGAAAATGATTGCCAGCGAAAACCCTGACGCGATTTTCACTACAAGTGATGAAATCGCTTATGGCGCAATGGATGCTCTTAAAGATGCAGGCGTTCGCGTGCCAGAAGATGTGGCAATCGCAGGTTATGGTAACAACAGGATGTCAAACATGGTAGAACCGAAGCTGACAACTGCGGAGCTGCCATATCACATGATGGGCGTATACGGAGCTCGTTTGCTCTTCGACCTTATTGAAGATGATGGCAAGAACAAACCTGAGCCGAAGGTGATAACACTTCAGAGCAAGATGAAGGTGAGAAAATCCTGTGGGCATAAAGAAAGAATCGGAGAAATGTTCTAATGGTGAAGACTAATTTTTTAGGACTTGAGCTAAAGAATCCCCTGATTGTTTCAGCGGGACCTTGGAATAGAGATGGTGGAGCACTTGTTAAGTCAATCAACGCTGGTGCTGGCGCAGTAGTAACAGAGAGTGTTGTAAGTGACACGCTTCTGGACGTTAGACCTAGAATCGCGTGCGATGACAAGGGTGCACAGAATATAAGATTATATAGTGACATTCAGATTGAAGGATGGGAGAGAGAAATCGCTCTTGCAAAGAATGCTGGTGGCATCGTTATCGGTAGCGTTTCCGCTCAGACACCGTCTGAGCTTGCATACCTTGCAAGCAAAATGGAAAGATACGGCTGCGATGCTATCGAGCTTAGCGTATCAAACCCAGCTATGGAATCTCTGGAAGTAGTGGCATCACACCCAGATGTAATGTACGAAATGACTAAGGAAGTTGTTTCTTCAGTTAAAGTGCCGGTAATGGTTAAACTGTCACAGAATACTACTAACATTGCAACCGTTGCTAAGGCTGTAAAGGCAGCAGGCGGTGCAGGTGTTAGTGCTATTAACACTGTTAGAGGAATTCTCGGTGTTGATATTGAGACTGCTAAACCAGCACTTAGCACTTATGGCGGTATTTCAGGAGAATACATCAGACCGCTGGGCCTTGCATCTGTTGCAACAATCGCACAGACAGTTGATATTCCTCTCTGCGGTATTGGCGGTGTGTCCAGTGCAGAGAACGCTCTAGAGTATATAATGCTTGGAGCATCGGCTGTACAGGTGGGAACAGCTGTAATGCGTGAAGGATATGAGGTTATTGGAAAAATCGCTAGAGATCTTGAAAATTGGATGGAAATTCACGGCTATGATTCAGTCGAACAGGTACGTGGTAAGGCACTGAGGAACATGAAATCATTCGACGAAATGAAGTTTGAACCAGCAGTAAGTACTGTTGAAGACATGCCGTGTGTCGATGAATGTAACAGGTGTTACACTGTTTGCGTTTATGATGCAATCAAAATGAATGAAAATAATGTAACAGTTGACAAAAATGAGTGTTCTGGCTGCGGATTATGCACTTTCGCGTGTCCTGCGAGAAAATTAAGACTCAAATGGTAAGTTGTTATTTAAAAATGACTTGACGCTATTCAAAAATGAATAAATCTCCCAATTCGTTGGAAACACTGTGTTTCAGCGAGTGGGGGTTTTTTATTTTTTTGTAATTTATAGTTAATTTAATGTATTTTTGGAGTTTTTATGGCTAAAGACTTGAAATTTTCTGAAAATGTGGTATTATAATGTCATGTAACTGGTTTCAGACCAGTTCGTATTATAGGTTTTCATCAAAATAAAGGAGGATGAATTATGTATAAGTGTAGTTTAGAAAGAATGTCAGACAAGATCAGAACTATGGCAACATTTGGCGATGCTGGTCACGGCGGTATCACAAGATACTCACTCTCAGCAGAAGCTAACATGGCTAGAGCTGAATTCAAGAAGAGAATGGAAGCAATCGGCGCTGTAGTTGAATGCGACGACGTAGCTTGCATGTATGCAACTCTCGAAGGTTCAGATCCTGATGCTAAGAGAATCGTTATGGGTTCACACTGTGACTCAGTTAAGAACGGTGGTAACTATGATGGTATCCTGGGCGTTATGACTGGTATGGAAGTACTGGAAACAATCGCAGCAGAAAACATCCCACATAAGCACCCAATCACAGCTATGATCTGGACAAACGAAGAAGGTTCACTGTATCCACCAGCAATGATGGTATCAGGTATCATTTGCTATGACTATCTTCCAGACGATCTGAAGCCAAACTTCGAATATGACAACATGATGGCTTCAACTCCAATGGATGATTCTCCATATGCTAACTTCGGTGAAGCTCTTGCAGCTAACCCATTCACTGGTCCTAAGGAAAACAGACTTAGCCCTGACAAGTACTGCGCAATGTTCGAAGCTCATCTGGAACAGGGTCCTATCCTTGAAGATGCTGACAACGAAATCGGTGCTGTACAGCTCGTAATGGGTATGTTCAACTATGCAATCAGAATGTATGGTTTCTCAGCTCACGCTGGTACATTCCCAATGAAGAAGAGACACGACGCTCTCCACGCTATGGCAGACTTCCTGTGCGAACTGCACAAGAGATATGATGCTTACAACGAAGAAGTAGTAGCAGCTGGCGAACCTGAATTCGTATTCACAACTGGTGAAATCAACGTTCACCCTTGCATCCACACAGTAATTCCTGACGAAGCTTACATGTCACTGGACGTTAGACATCCTAACCCAGAAGTAAGAGCTAAGTGCATGGAAATCCTGAAGGAACTGGCAGCTAACGATTGGCAGCAGTGCAAGTGCGAAATCAAGGAACAGTGGGTAAGAGACACTGTATACTTCGATGAAAGACTGGTTGGATTCGTAGAAGAATCAATGGAAGAAATGGGCGCTAAGTGGCAGAAGATTCTGTCAGGTGCTGGACATGACGCTCAGTTCTGTGCATACGTAATCCCAACAACTATGCTGTTCGCTAGAACTCTGAAGGGCCTTTCACACTGCGAAGATGAAAGAGTATCAGACGAAGACTGCACATTAGTAGCAACTGCAACTCTGAACGCTGTTCTGAAGTGCGACGCATCAGACGAATTCTAATCAACTAGATACGATTTGTTTTGATAGATAATACGACGAGACCCTCGTGGGTCTCGCCGGTTTATCATATTTAGTGTCAATTATTGCGGTACTATGGGGTTGGAGAATGAGGTAGCGCATTATTAACAGATACGTAAAAAAGGAGGAGTTAAATTGAGTAAAGTAGTAAAAGCAGAATACACTGCAGAAGCTGTAGCTGGTTTCAACGCAAGAACAGCTATCGAAGAAGCAGCAAGATGTCTGCTGTGCCACGATGCACCATGTAGCAAGGGCTGCCCAGCTGGAACAAACCCAGCTAAGTTCATTAGATCAATCAGATTTAGAAACGTTAGAGGCGCAGCTGAAACAATTAGAGAAAACAACATTTTAGGTGGAACTTGTGCAAGAGTTTGTCCATATGACAACCTTTGCGAAGAAGCTTGTTCAAGATGCGGTATCGACAGACCTATCGAAATCGGTAAGCTCCAGAGATACGCTATCGAACAGGAAGAAGCTCTTGGTATGAAGATCCTGTCAGTTCCTGCTGAGAAGAAGGCTGGCAAGGTTGCATGCGTTGGTGCTGGTCCTGCTTCACTGGCAGCAGCAGCAGAACTGGCTAAGGCTGGTTATGACGTAACAATTCTCGAAAGAGAAGCTAAGGCTGGCGGCGTACTGACTTATGGAATCGTTCCTAGCAGACTTCCACAGGCAGTAGTAGACGCTGATATCGCTAAGGTAGAAGAACTCGGCGTTAAGTTCGTATTCAACACAACAGTTAAGGCTGAAGATCTGGCTGACTACGATGCAGTATTCGTAGGTATCGGTCTCTGGGGACCAAACCTCCCAGGAATCGATGGCATCGATCTCCCAGGCGTATACGCAGCTGTAGATTACCTGAAGGCAGCAAGAAGTGGAGCTGAAGGCTTCAACGCTGGTAACAGAGTACTCGTAGTAGGCGGCGGTGACGTTGCTGTTGACTGTGCTGTAACTGCTAAACTGCAGGGCGCAGAAGACGTTAAAATTGTATATAGAAGAACAATTGAAGAAGCTCCTGGTAATCTTAACGAATTCCAGTATGCACTTTCATTAGGTATCGGCATGACAACTGGCATGGCTCCAGATTCAATCGTTGGAGACGGCAAGGTTGAAGCTGTAAACTTCAAGGGCTTCAGAGACGAAGCAGCTAAGCTGACTCTGAGCGCTGACACTATCGTATTCGCAACTGGTCAGAAGGCTGAAGCAGCTGATTTCGTAGCTGTTGACGTAACTGACAAGAAGACAATCGTAGCTGATGAAAACGGCGTTACAAGCGTTGACAACATCTTCTCAGCAGGCGATATCGTAAACGGTGGTAAGACTGTAGTTGAAGCAGTTGCTGGTGGTAAGGCAGCAGCAGCTAGCATCATTGCATACCTGGAAAAGAAAGGAGTGAAATAGAATGGCAATTAAGAAGGATTTATCCGTAACATATCATGGAAAAGAATTCATGAATCCGTTCTGCCTTTCATCATCACCAGTAGGTAGTAACTATGACATGGTTTCAAAGTGCTACGAAACAGGTTGGGGCGGATGCTTCTACAAGACAGTTGGTATCTTTATCGCTGACGAATGTTCACCAAGATTTGACCAGACTAACAAGGAAGGTCTGCCATGGTTAGGTTTCAAGAACATGGAACAGATTTCAGATAAGCCAACTGAACTGAACTTTGAATATATGTACAAGCTGATGAGAGACTATCCTGATCACGTAACTATCCCAACAATCATGGGTTCAAGTGAAGAGGAATGGAAGCAGCTTGCTAAGATGTGTGATGAACTGGGCGCACCAATGATCGAAGGTAACTTCTCATGCCCACAGATGACAAGCTCAGCAATGGGTTCAGACGTTGGTACTAACCCTGAACTGGTTAAGTCATACTGCGAAGCAGTTACAAGCGTAACTAAGATTCCTTTCATCGCTAAGATGACTCCAAACATCACAACAATGGAAATCCCTGCAAGAGCTGCTCTCGCTGGCGGCGCTGCTGGTGTTTCAACAATCAACACAATTAAGTCAATCACAAACATCGATTTCGAAAACATGACTGCAATGCCTGTAGTTGATGGTAAGTCATCAATCTCAGGTTACTCAGGTGCTGCTGTTAAGCCAATCGCTCTGAGATTCATCACTAACCTGCTTCAGGACGAAGTTATCGGCAAGACTGAAGTATCAGGTATCGGTGGTATCGAAACTTGGAGAGACGCTGCAGAATTCCTGGCACTGGGCTGCAAGAACGTTCAGGTTACTACAGCTATCATGCAGTATGGTTACAGAATCGTAGAAGACATGATCAGCGGTATGTCACACTTCATGGACGAAAGAGGCTACAACAAGCTGGACGAATTCATCGGTTGCGCACTGGGCAACATCGTTCCTGCTGAAGACCTCAACCGTGACTTCAAGATCCTGCCACAGTTCAGCGATGACAAGTGCGTAGGTTGCGGAAGATGCTATGTATCATGTTATGACGCTGCTCACCAGGCAATCGACTGGGATGCAGATAAGAGAAGACCTTCACTTAACGACAAGTGCGTTGGTTGCCACCTGTGCCTCAACGTATGTCCAGTTAAGGATTGCATCACTCCAGGCGAAATCGTTTGGAAGGAAGGCAGACAGCAGAAGGAAATCGCTCTCAAGCACAAGTACGACTAATAGTAGAACTACACTTAAGCTTATATCATGTAGAAACCCGCTGGTTTACCAGCGGGTTTCTCATTTTTTGCATTTCATTACTTCAATTTCCCTTGTTGTCCTCGCCTTGGAGAAATTCGGGCACAATATCTTGCCATATGGGAAAGCTGATAAACTCGGCAGCGAAGTGATTGTCACAGAAGTTTGCTGGTCACTGATTTTCAATCAGCGCAAATAAAAAACCTCGAAAGATTACCATTCTGGATCTTTCGAGGGTTTTCTATTTGTCCATACCAGCAAACTTCAACATCACTTCGCTGTCTCAAACATATCAGCTTTCTAGCCATCTGCCTGCGATATTGTACCTCGTATTTCTTAGCCAAGACTGCGGAATACAAGGTCAATTGAAGTAATTGAAATGAGAACGGGTTGGCTTGGATATATTGTTTTAAGGTGAGTTCTGGAGGAGAATAGTTTGGTAGGAAAATCTAATTGTATAAAGGAGTATAGGCGGTGTAATCCACAGGACTGGTCAGAAATTCGAGGGGTAGTGTCGCAGTCAGATGGTCTGAAACCTGATACTGTTTGAAAATGCGGGGTGGATTAAGAAAGAAACTGACAGTTGTCAGTTCAAAAGAAAAAGGAGCAGATAATATGCCCATTCTGGTATATTATCTGCTCCTTTTCTTTTGCTTAATCCACCCCACATTTCAACCGTTTTTTTAAATACAATTAACTGTTTTTAATTCATTCGTAGGTGTATAATTATAGTAAGTAGAGGTGTACATAGTACATAGGAGGTAGGATTATGAAGATTCAATTTTGTGGAGCCTCAAGTGGTGTTACAGGTTCATGTCACCTTATTACAACACCAAATCATAAGATTTTGTTAGACTGTGGTCAGTTCCAGGGTGGAGCTACACAGGAGAAATTAAATGCAGAAGAATTTCCTTTTGATCCGACTGAGATCGATTGCATGATCTTGAGTCATGCGCATATTGACCACTGTGGTAGAATTCCACTTCTGGTTAAGCGTGGATTTACTGGAGATATCTATTGTACAGATGCAACAGCAGACCTTCTGGAAGTTATGCTTAAGGATAGTGGTTATATCCATGAGAAGGAAGCTGAATGGAAGAATAAGAAGAATGAGAGAGCTGGTAGAACTTTAGTTGAGCCACTCTATACTTATAATGATGCTCTTGATTCACTTAAATATGTTAAGCCTGTTCTTTATGATCAGCTTATCGAGATTAATGATGAAATCAAGATCGTATTTAACGATGCTGGACATATTCTGGGCTCAGCCATTACAGAAATCTGGGTAACAGAAGAAGATGAAGTATCAAAGATTGTATTCTCAGGTGATATCGGCGTTATGGAACGTCCGATCCTGAGAAACCCAACAATTATCAAGAAGGCAGATTACGTTATTATGGAGACTACTTACGGTAACAGACTCCACCCAAGTAATTCCCTTAATGTTAAGGAACTTCTTGATATTATCAGAATGACTGCTAAGAGAGGAGGAACTACTGTAATTCCATCCTTTGCAGTAGGAAGAACTCAGGAGCTGATTTACGAACTCAATAGAGTTTATGACGAAGAGAGCGAATACCAGAAGGATTTCGAAGACCTGATGGTATATATCGATAGCCCTATGGCAACAACAGCGACTGAAGTGTTCAAGAAGAACGCACAGGTATTTGATGAAGAGACTAAGGACTATATCACTCACGGTGATAACCCTCTGGATTTCAAGAACCTGCAGTTCACTAGATCAAGTCAGGAATCGATGATGCTCAACGCTAACCATAAGCCTAAGGTAATCATCAGTGCCAGTGGCATGTGCGAAGCGGGAAGAATCAGACATCACCTTAAGCACAACCTTTGGGATGCTAGAAACAGCATTATTTTCGTAGGCTATCAGGCAGAAGGAACACTGGGCAGAATGCTCGTTGAGGGTGCCAAGGAAGTTACGCTGTTTAACGAGACTATTGAGTGTAACGCTGAGATTCACAACCTGGAAGGTTTCTCAGGCCACGCTGATAGAGATGGCCTGATTGACTGGCTCAAGGGATTCGAACAGCAGCCTAAGCAGATTTTCCTGGTACATGGCGAAATGGATGCTAAGGAAGCCTTCGCGCAGACAGTTAAGGAAGTCATCGGATACGACCCAATCGTTGTTAGAGGAAACTCAGAATTCGAACTCATCAAGGACGAAATTATTACTACTAAGGAAGCTGCAGCTAAGGAAATCGACGCTGCAACTATCACTAGTGCCAAGACTGGAATCTTTGATGTTCATAGAAGAATCGAAGACATTCTTTATAACACTAAGCTGGTTATCGATGATGACATTACACCTGAGAAGCTGGCTAAGATTAACAACATCATCATGGAACTGGAGAAGTCAACAATGAATCTGGGCGCAGCTATTGCTGAACATGATGAGAAGGAGTCCATCGATAAGACTCTTGAGTAAGAATATAAT
>JAGHTQ010000047.1 GCA_018065295.1 Candidatus Colimonas fimequi
GATATATCCAGTCGCCTCATTTCCTCTCTCATCTGTACGATCCGAGATGATATAGAATGGAACAAACTGGCCGTTCAGGCATACCCAGTTCAGGTCGAAATCTGCGATAAGGTCGTTATTTTTGTCATATGATACACGAGAGTCTGTACCGTAGAAGGAATATCCCTTCTTATCAGCGATATAGAGTTCCATCTCGACCTTGGCGATGGACTGCCACTGCTCATCAGTCAGGTCAAGAACGTATCCATCCTCTGTCTCAGTGAACGTTAAGTTCTCATCGGTCTTAAAGAGGGCGTCAGGTGAATAGCCGCTGTCAGCAGCATCTTCATCGTACCATTCCTCTTCTTCGTAGTTCTCTTCTTCATCAGCATCGTCTTTTGGCTCGTCCTCGCCAGTTAACTGAGAAACCGCAGATAACTTGGCATGAACACTTCTATCCATTGACTGACCCTTAGCAAGAAAACTTACGAAGTCGTCCAGATAGCCACGGTGACCTTCGTTCTTCATGCCGATCTTGTCCAGAACGGTGTTCATATCTGAGTAGTAACTCAGGTACATGTATGGGTAATACATGGCCATACCTGTTGAGTCGCTGATGTTGCCTTTGTAATAGACGATCATGTCTTCGAGAATTGCGCTCAGCTGGTCGCCCTCAATGCCGTCTCTCTCCATATAAGTACGGATATCGATCTGCTCGAAACCATCGTCGCCGTATCCTCTAGTCTTCAGTCTTGCGTATGAAATATCGTCGAAGCCGTCATTTCTGATAACGTATCTTGACTCTTCCAGGTACTTGCTCAGTTCCTTGTACGCCTTCTCAGTATCCTTCAGGTCGTACAGGGCCAGAGTCAAATCATCAAGCCAGAAACCGTCTTCCCCGTTAACGAAGTCATTGATGATCAGCTTAGAAAGATCCTTCATGCTCATTCCAGGATCCGCCGAAAGTTCAGCCAGCCAGTTTCTATAGTCCCAGCCAGTGCCTGGCTCAGTTTCTTCAGATGCAATCATATAATCAGCATAATCGTGCAAAGCATACGCAGTCTCTATTGTACCCATCATGCACGCATCAAAACCGACGAAGTCGAAGTGTGCGCCTGAGTTCTTGAAGCCTTTGCGAATGCCGGCGATGCTGAGCATGTTGTCCGGATGATATTCGTCTGCGCCGAAGCCCACTAACGATCCGCCGCCATGGTTCCAAAGGATTACGCCATTACGGTCAGAACGGTAATTCTTCATGCCCCAGCTAAGGAACTTGCTGAGGGTATCAGCCTTGACCATGCTTACATCCTTGCACTTGCCGACTGTGCCAAGGTTCTTAACCTTGCCGTCCTTTACCTGGAATCTCTCCACCTTGGAGCTGGTCATGGCGTTGTTATTCCACTTCTTTGTTCCGCCGGTCTGGATAATAACCTTAACGTTCTTGCCGAAATTGGACTTGCACATTTCCAGAATATCATCAGTAGCACAGCCGCCCTCGGACTCTAGATCTGAGCCAATCATATAGATAAAAATTGACACGCTATCAGCGTCAACTTCCTTATCAGCCCTTGTGTTTGTGGACGACTCGATTGTATCGTTAAAAAAGTCGTCGTCGCATCCTGTCAGCGTCAATGCTAATACCATTGACAGGGCGAAAATCAAAACAGTTACAAGTTTCTTCATATTGCCTTATCCCCTTAATTTCATTCTTCTACGCGAACCTTACGGTCACGGTATTCTGTTTCATAACAGATCTTCTCGCCATCCTCCACCTGAATGCGAATGGTTGAAGCGGCGATTGCAACGCCGAATACACCCGCTGCCATATATGCGCAAAGGTTGGCATAAGCCTTCTGGCGCGCCTCTTCTTTGATTGCCTTTGCTAACGGCGCTCCGTCAATCTGCAGACTGATGCAGTCGCCATCCAGCTGGAAACTCACATCAAAACTCATCGGGAAATCTGCCGATCTGAGCCAACGAGCTATGTTTCTTTCAACGAATTCGCCGTCATTATCGAGAAGTGGCTTCATGCTATTCGCATACTGGCGCCACTTATCCAGCTGCATTTTGTTATGAGCATCACGGTCTTTTTCCCACTGAGCTCTAGCATCAAGATATGCCTTTTCTTCAGTCATGAGGACGAAATCCTTGATTGCTCTGCTCTGCTCCGCCAGGTCATCCATGGATGCGAACATCTGAGACTTGGCATTCTCCATGAGCACTCGTCTTATTCTCTCCTTAGTTGGCTCAGGCATACGGAATGGAAGAAGCCTGATGCTTCCCTCCATTATGCTGTCATACTGAGCCTGATATTTCTCTGTAGGATGTACTGGATCCATTGACTGAGCCAGCTGGGCCAGTTCACCAGCCACATCTGGCTGAGCCATGAGGCCTTCGCCGTCGTATGTTGTTACTAAATTACGATATTTCTTAATCATTACCATTACTTCTATCTAGTTCTATTTGATACATTTTTGATTTTACCATAATTACCACCAATATGCTAAAATATACCTAAGATAACAGTTCACGTTTATGTTGAAGAACATGGAGGTACAATATGGCACTCTTTGGTAAGAAGAAGGTATCCCCTGAGGAGCAGGCAGCTCGTGAAGCGAACAAAGCGAAGCTTGATGGTTTCAAGGTGACTAAGGCCCTTGGCATCAAGAAGTATGCGAGCGCTATGCAGTTTATTTATGACGATGAGAATAAGCAGTTTGTAGTAGTCGAAGGACCAGAAGATACATTTAAAGAACGTGACCCGTGGGTTATCGACTATAGCCAGGTAACAAGAGTTGCACTGGACGTGGAAGAATCCTGGAGCGAGGAGAAAGGCGAATATGCACCGGATGGATACGGGATCCTTTTGCAAGACAAGTATGATGAAGTGTGGTGGAGATATGAGTTCTATGCGATTATCGAGACAACTCATCCATACGCAGGTAAAATCAGATATCCAATGAACTTCAAGAAATCCATCATTCAGGTTCCAAACCACAAGGGTATTTTCTACCGTCGTGGTCTTGAAATGAATGGTGTATATGAAGGCGAGAAGCTGGACGAGCTCATTGCTAAGATGGAAGAACTGCAGCTGACTGAGCCGTCAAATCTCAGTTTCAAGCGCATTATGGCAAGGCCTGTTGGTGAGAAGAAGGGTCTTCTTGACATGGTCAAGCAGGATCTGAAGGACGAATATGATGCAGATAAGTACATGAAGGCGATTAGCAACATGACAGTTCATGTTAAGAGAGCTAAGCGTATTCGTGAGATTACGATGGGGAAATAATGCGAATAATGAAGAGAGGTGTGAAGAACGACTTCACACCTCTTTTTTATGCTGTAATACATGTAATCAACCGATTAATATCTAGTCATATCAAGATTGCAGATGCTGTTTATTTCGGCGTTGCCATCAGGGTCAACATAGATAGTTACAACCTGCATGTTTGTTACTGGTTCTGCAGTAACAGTTTTACCTACACAAAGGAATGCATAGTTTGTTCCTGCAACAACTTGTGTTCCCAGGAGGGCGATTGGCGTAATGTCGCTGCCTGTGAAATCCGCAGTCGGCTTATCAAAGATTGCCTGCATTTCTTCTGAAATGTCCGCTGGCTGATCTTCGTTGATTTCCCAGCTGATTTCACCATCATCAATAATTGGGTCGTTATCCTCAGTGTAATCTGCAATATCAAAATCTGAAACAGCAACGCATCCCACCTTATCATTCTCATCTGTTGTGAAGCTGAGAGTACTGAGTCCATCTTCTGACTTGCAAAGGTATACGTAGCTTGTGCCCGAATCCTTCATAGTTGCCATAAGTGAAATCGGCTTCAAATCTGCTACATCTCCAACATTCTCTTCGTATGATTCGAGGGCTGCTGCAAAGTTGTCAGCCTCACTACCTGAAAGTTCAAGTTCTGCCAAATCTTCATTTACTGTCCATCCACCTGAAACAGGTTCACTGTCATCTTCAACATCAGGCACTGGCTGCTGATTTCCGCATGCTGCGAAGCATAATACCATTCCAAACGAAAGGAATATTGCCAGTAATTTCTTTTTCATTTCTGCACCTCCATTGAGTTAGTAAAACATTTAATTTATAAGCATTATTACTTATTTACTGTTATCTTATGCTTGTTATATACGCCACTTGGCGCGATAGCATATACGTAGCATGAACCTTGTCCTTTAGCAGTGATTTTGCCGCTGCTGTTTACTGTTGCCACGTCACTGTCTGTTGAAATGTAGCGAATCTTTGTCTCTGTATGATGTTTCCAGAGAATGCTCTTCTTGCTACTCTTCTTGGCAATTGTCGCCTTAATTGATGTAGTATTACCTAAAGCAAGGGATGTCTTGCTAATTGATGATTTAATGGCTGTAACATTACTATACTTGTTTTTCTTGTTTGCCAGATGAATCATCGGTGATGACTCAAGGTATTTTTTCTTACCGTCCACCTTCTTATATGCTTTGACTACGTATCGATAATGTCCCTTCTTCTTCAATCCAGAACGTTTGTACGTTGTCTTGCTAGCGCTTAATGATTTAGTCAGCTTCATTGACTTACCACACTGACCGAAGTAGATGTCATATCCGTCAGCACCGTCTACCTTAGTCCAGCCAATTGTTTGACTTGTTTTGTATGCTTTGCCATATGCCATCATCGCTGGTTTGGCATTATGGATTTTTTTCCACTTGGCGTAAAGGTGTACCGTCTGGTGATCATTATCTCCCAGATCCTTGATTGTGGCACAATCATCATAATCAGTACCCGACCCATCTCTGCTAGTGTTCCAGCCATCGAAACGGTAGCCCTTAATGGCGAACTTATTCTGGTTTATCTGGGTTTCTACACCGTACTCGACAGTCTGATCACCCATCTCACCTTCAAGTATTATTCCTGAGCCGGCTGGTTTATTTGCAAAGAACTTAATATCGTATGTTCCTACCTTAGCTGCCGCAAAAAGTGTCAGCGTATTGTCGATTTTAACATTCAACGGATTAGTAACAAAATAACCCGGTTGAGTACCATCAAGATCTGCGCAGCTACCACTCATAATTTGCCATCTGTCGTAGTCCACTCCCGGATACTCCGAATTATCTCGTTCGGCATTAAATACAACTGTCTCACCTTCAGGCACAACTATACTTGATGTAGCTTCCCACTCACCTTCACACTTAATGTTTGCCTTAAGACCTTCATCAGGAATTACGGAAATGGTGTAGTAGTTGACATTATAGACAGAACTTACTCCTTCGTGGACATCTGCACGCACGCGACTTGTTTTGTAGCCGTCAAGCTGTATGTCATAGCTTCCATCAGCTACACTTCCATTTGGAATTGTGTACACACCAGCTGCAGTTTCCTCGAAGCCTTCGATGGTCGTTCCACCGTCAACCAAAACCAATTTCAAGCTGCTTGCCTTGCCTGTAATCGGTTCATGATCCTTGGTAAGAACGATTATTGTGTCGGATTCGTCCACATACTGTGCTGTTAACTTATACGCCCTAAGGTCTCCATTTTCAGTCACACTGCACAGGTTAACAAACTGAGTTTGATCCTTGAAGAGGCTTCCAAATGCACCTGTACTCCAACCGATAAACTTCTTGTTTGCTGGGGCAGAGAAAAATCGATCGAATTGTGGCAACGCCTGTGGAGTATCATAGTAAGCTGTCCAGTTCATAGTTCTACCACTTAAGACAGTTCCTTCACCAGGATCAAGTTCAATAAGATAATCCTTCGGACTCCACTGTGCATATAGTTTCACGTTCTTGCCGTACTGGAAATTATCGTTTCGTAATTGTTCACCAGCTTCAAAGTTTCTTCCTGAATTATCTGCTGTAGTACACCAATTACGAAATTCGTATCCAATTAAATTATAATCGCTTGAAGGAATTGGGAATCCTTCATCTATGACCACTCCAGTGCTATCAGCCATTGTTCCGGTTGGTTCGTGAGAAGCCTGTGCTGGCTTATTAGCCATGTACGAAATTGTATATTTATTTGATTCCTTAAGGAAGATATGCTTCTTAACATTGTCTGTTAATTCGCCTGAAATTACAGCCCCGTCATATCCCTTATCTTCTATCAGTGCTTCCTTGACAATTGTTGCTTCCGGTAGCATGAAATAAAGGACACCTTCTGCATCTGTTGCCACATCATTAATACCGTATGAATAGTCAAGATTCTTGATACGGATTTCATCGATAGTCTCATTTGGAACTATCATGTTTTCTTTGTCCTTGATGTGAAACCAGGTCCTCTGCAGCTTATCTCCATATGAATTTCGTGAATCCTTGTTGTAGCTTGTGGCGTGTATGGATCCTCCATCAATCTTAATATTTCCTCCACCATAAATATCGTAGTTGCCAGCAGCTACAATTGCAGCCGATATAGTGCCTCCTGTTATAGACAGGTCGTTATGAGAAGTAATACCATTACCACCACGTTTCTCAGGATTAGGGAAGTTCTTGTAATTCTGACCACCAGTTGATGTTATGTGGCCTCCAGTGATGCGGACAGTTTTGCCTTCTATACCTGGGGCTGTTCTTCCGCCAGTTGCCTCAATAGTCCCGCCGTTAATTACGACGTTAGTGTTACCTGTTCCAATTCCTGCATGGTCAATTGATCCATAGGCTTTAACATGTCCACCATTAATAATCAGGTTAGTGAACTTATATGTACCATCTCCCGATGTATTAGAAAATCCTATTCCACTTGCGCCGGATCTGCTACTTTCTCCCGGATGGGCTTCTACGTAGCCTCCGTTTATTGTCACTGTTCCCACATGACCGTTGATACCTGCACCAATACCTGGTGAGGTACTCCAAGAGCCATCGTCTGCGCCACGTCCATATGCTTTGATAACGCCGCCATTAATAACCAGATTATCCATATTTCCGCCTTCGGAAACACCGATTCCTGGACCTGCGGTATTTGAGCCAGCTCCGGTATAATGCTTGCATGTAATATTACCGCCATTGAAGGTCAATCCATCTACATTGTTCCTTGGTGATGCACCTATACTTGCTGATCGAACAGCCTCTGCGAACACATCGCCGCTGTTAAATTCAACATTTCCAAAAGTATAGTTTCCATCTCCAGATACTTCAGTTCCTATAGCGCATGGATTCTGCCAATAATGAAGTGCTCCTACTGTTCCTGAATACACCTTGAGATGTCCAGGTGAATCAGGTTTCTGAGTTGCAAAAACAAGTTTAGTAAGCTTACCATTCTTGCCGATTCCTGGTGCATTAGCATATCCACTAACCTGGGCATAGGCATCAGGGTCTGTCATTAATGTTACTGTTGCCCCTTCAGCTTCATTGACTTTTATTCCAGTGCAGCTTGCACCTGTATTACTTGTTGGATAGCAGTTAATATTTAATCCATTCTGAAGATGTACAGTAATATTGCCGCCTGATTGTGGAGTGATAATTACTCTAACGTGGGTACTCTCGCCTTTGAGATAGTAATCACCACTGGCTTTAATATTTACCGCTGTATTGATTCCACAAGTAGATATATCAAGCACCTCGCTAGGTTTCATTTCTTTAGTTGACCCTTCAACTTCTGGTTCGCCCACTAGCAATTGAAGCTCCGTATCGGC
>JAGHTQ010000236.1 GCA_018065295.1 Candidatus Colimonas fimequi
GCGCAGGACGGTGGATTTGCGAAGCAAAGACACGAAATCCCACCACTTCCGCTCAGAAAGAATTAGTATTGCTATCGTGTTGGATTTGCGAAGCAAAGACACGAAATCCCACCACTTCCGCTGCGGTAATTCAAAATGAAATTTATGGATTACATTTATGTGTTCTTTTTTTTATTTCCGTTGTATTTGCTTGCTATTTGTGACATAATATAGTATCTGTGTAGACTTGGGGATACTATACAAATAGGGGTGAGTAATTATGATTTTTAACAAGCTTGATTTGGCTAAGCTGGTTAGGTTCTATTCTCTAATTTTTGACCGAGTTATAGTGGAGAATAAGGCGAAGAATCAGACAATAGTAGTCAAGGACAATGGAATTATCAACGATGCCGCGTTTAATTGCGAGTAGTTCAGCGATAATGCCAATGTAGTAATTGAAGAGAACAAGATTAGTAAGAGAATTGATACTTTTGATAATCAGTTCAGCATTGTAGTGTCATTCGTAGTTGACGACGGGGAAGTTAACTGGGAACTGACATTTGTCGCTAGAATTAACGACCTGCAGGCGGCACAATCAATTATTGGTTCAAGCCTTACTAACATTCTGGATATGTATAATGAGAAACTGTATCTTGACTCATTAACAAATACATATAACAGAAGATATTATGACGAGAAACTTAAGGGACTGGAGACTGCCAACGGCGCAGCCATGCTTGATATAGATGATTTCAAGAGCATAAACGACACTTACGGACATACTGTTGGTGACATTGTGCTTACTAAAGTAGCATCGGCAATCAAGGGACTTATTAGAAATTCCGATGCTGTTGTTCGTTACGGCGGAGATGAATTCTTCATTCTGTTCTGGAACATTCCGAAGGATGTTCTACTTACTAAGCTTGAGATTATCAAGAAGAGAATCGAAGAGATTGCAATCGAAGGTCATCCAGATCTTAAGGTATCAGCTAGTATTGGTGCAGTTCATCATGTAGATGCGACTGAAGCTTTGCTTATCGAAGCAGACAAGAACCTTTATATAGCTAAAAAAGACAAGAATAATGTGATTATGTAATCACTTATAATTAGACATTCAGGAGGATTTTATCACTATGGAGAAGTTAGGTTTAAATGAACTTAGAGAGAAGTTTTTAAGCTTTTATCAGACTAAGGAACATTACAGAAGACAGAGTTTTTCTCTGATTCCACAGAACGACAAGAGCTTACTTATTATCAACTCAGGTATGGCACCACTGAAGCCATATTTCACTGGTCAGCAGACACCACCAAGCAAGAGAATGACTACTTGCCAGAAGTGTATCAGAACTGGTGATATCGAGAATGTAGGTCACACATCAAGACATGGTACATTCTTCGAAATGCTGGGTAGCTTCTCATTTGGTGATTACTTCAAGCATGAATCACTTAACTGGGGTTGGGAATTCATTACTAAGGAACTGAACATGCCTGTAGATAAGCTTTGGGCAACAGTTTACGAAGATGACGATCAGGCTTATAACATCTGGAAGGATGAAATCGGTATGCCTGAAGAAAGAATCGTAAGACTTGGTAAGGACGACAACTTCTGGCAGCACGGTCTTGGACCTTGCGGACCATGTTCAGAAATCTATTTTGACAGAGGCGAGAAGTACGGATGTGACAATCCTGACTGTAAGCCTGGCTGCGAATGCGATAGATACGTTGAATTCTGGAACCATGTATTCACTCAGTTTGATGCTGAAGAAGATGGTACATATTCAGATCTTGAACATCCTAACATCGATACAGGTATGGGTCTGGAGAGACTGGCTTGCGTTATGCAGGGCGTTGAATCAATCTTTGATATTGACACAGTAAGATACATCCTTGAAGGCGTTGTTGAGAAATCAGGTGTTGAATATAAGGACGGCGAACTTGATACTGACGTAAGTATCAGAATCATCGTTGACCACTTAAGATCAATGACATTCATGATCGCTGATTCAATTACTCCAGGTAATGGTGGTAGAGAGTATGTTCTCAGAAGAATCATCAGAAGAGCGGCTAGACACGGCAGAATCCTTGGTATCGAGGGTACTTTCCTTGCTGATCTGGTTGACAGAGTTGTTGAGACATCAGGCGATGCTTATCCAGAACTTAAGGAACGTCAGGCAATGATCAAGAAGGTAGTTGCAGTTGAAGAAGAATCATTCGCAGCTACAATTGATCAGGGCATGAAGTTCATCGAAGATTACACTTCAGAAATGAAGGCTAACGGCACTACAGTTCTTGATGGCGAGAAGGCATTCAAGCTTCACGATACATACGGTTTCCCAATCGACCTTACAACTGAAATCCTTGAAGAATCAGGCTACACAGTTGATATCGCTGGTTTCGAAGCTGCTATGGAAGAACAGAAGAAGCGTTCACAGGCTAACTCAGACATGAAGGATGCTGGTTGGGACGGAGCACAGGCTGTTGAAGGCGTTGAAGAAACAGAATTCACTGGTTACGATACACTGGTTAGCGAAGGCAGCGTAATTGCTATCCTTAAGGACGGCGAGAGCGTAGATGCAGCAGCAGAAGGAGATAAGGTTGTTGTTATCCTTAACAAGACTCCATTCTATGCTACAAGCGGTGGTCAGCAGAACGATACAGGCGTTATGACTGCAGACGGTATCCTTTGCGAAGTAATCGACGTAACAAAGGCTAACGGCGTATTCTCACACACTGTAGTTGTTAAGGAAGGCTCAGTTAAGGTAGGGGATGCTCTTACTTGCGAAACTGAAGCTATCAGAAGAAACAAGACAGCTTGCAACCACACTGCAACTCACATGATGCACGCAGCACTGAGAATGGTACTGGGTGATCACGTTAAGCAGGCAGGTTCACAGGTTACTGAAGATGCTCTTAGATTCGACTTTAACCACTATCAGGCAGTTACTAAGGAAGAACTCCAGCAGGTTGAAGATATCGTTAACACTAAGATTGCTGAATTCATCGACGTTAACACTAAGGTTATGGCTATTGCTGAAGCTCAGCAGGAAGGCGCTATGGCACTGTTCGATGAGAAGTACGGCGACTTCGTAAGAGTAGTATCAGTTGGCGATTACAGTGTTGAATTCTGCGGTGGTACTCACATTAAGAATTCAGGACAGATCGGTGCATTTAAGATCATCAGCGAATCTGGCGTAGCATCAGGCGTAAGAAGAATAGAAGCTGTTACTGGCCAGGGCATCCTGAAGAAGTACAACGACGATGAACAGGTAATTACAGCAACTGCAGCTGTTCTTAAGTCAAATAGAGACAATATCACTGATAAGTCAGCATCACTTATGGATGAAGTTAAGGCTCTCAAGAAGGAAATCGAAGAGCTTAAGAAGGCTTCAATGAATACTGGCAGCCTCATTGATGAAGCTGTTGAAATCAATGGTGTTAAGCTTATCACTAAGCAGTTCGATGACTTCAACATCAACGACCTTAGAGGTCTCAGTGATGAAATCAAGGCTGATAACAAGGGTGTTGCAATGGTATTCGCAGCAGTAGCTGGCGGCAAGGTAACATTCCTGGTATCACTGACTGATGACCTTGTTGGTAACGGTCTGCACGCAGGCAAGATGATCAAGGAAATCGCAGCAGCAGCAGGCGGCGGCGGCGGCGGTAAGGCTGACATGGCTCAGGCTGGCGCTAAGGACCCATCAAAGATTTCAGATGCATTCGCTAAGGCTGTTGAACTGTTAAAATAATTATGCTAAAATGTCATTGTATTAGCGAATGGAGGTAAATCAATGGACAGAAATACAAGAATGTATGATAACTTCGACAGACTCGAACAGAGAACAATCGAAGAGATTCTGAGCATAGTATATGATGCATTAGAGGAAAGAGGCTATAATGCTATCGATCAGATGGTAGGATACATCTTATCCGGCGATCCTTCATATATTACAAGCCATAATAACGCTAGAAACATTATGGGCAGAATCGAAAGAGACGATTTAGTGGAAGAATTAATCAGAGCATATCTCAACAAGTAGGCTTTGTTAACATTAATTAGTCAACAATTAGACGGACTATTAATAGTCCGTCTTTTTTTGCATAATAGATAGGAGATAAGATGAGAAAATTAGGATTAGACGTAGGGGATAAGACCGTAGGTGTTGCAGTTAGCGATCCTCTTGGAATCACAGCTCAGCCTGTCACTACAATCGAGCGTGTAGGCATCAGGAAGGACACAGGCAAGGTTATTGACTATGTACGTGAATATGACTGTGATACTGTTGTAATCGGCTTAAATAAGCGTTTAGACGGCACAGACAGCCCTCAGACTGAGAAGGTATACGAGTTCAAGACTATGCTTGAGAACAAGATGAGAAGCACTGGTTTAGGTCAGGTTAAAATCGAGTTTTATGATGAACGTTTAACTACAGTTATGGCTGAACGTGTTCTTATTGAAGCTGAAGTTAAGCGAAAGGACCGTAAGAAGACAATCGACAGACAGGCGGCTCAGATC
>JAGHTQ010000227.1 GCA_018065295.1 Candidatus Colimonas fimequi
GCCAGATATATTGCTGAGAGAATTGCAGGCATGTCGCATGCAGCCAGCTGACGAATAGTTGTTGGTGTTACTGGTGACATGAGAAGTGTTGCAAAAATCGCACTATATGCCACGATTTCAACTGAGTTGTACCCCTTCTCTGCCAGTTTCCTGTTAAGAACACAGTATATGCTGAAGAGTACTGACATTCCAAGAATCCAGAATGCGCCAACTTTGATAGAAAACACACCATTCCAGAGCATCATGATCGCTACACCTGCGAAAGCTGCCACAATTGATATCCATCCGATGATATTAATTCTCTCCTTATATATGAAGTAAACCATCACGGATGTAATTACTGGAGCTGTTGCAGATATAATGGAAGCTTCTGCTGATGTGAGGGTTACAAGACCCATGTTGTAGCATATGTAATAGAATGCCAGGCCAGTTGCACCTGATATAAGGAAGAGCCATAAGTCCTTCTTCTCAAAAGGTTTCCTCAGATGAAGCGACGGACTCTTGGCGATAAGTCCCAGCAGAATCATGAAAACAGCTGTAACTACACATCTTATTAAACTAAGGGGGTTAGCTGTGATCTGCTCCCCTATTATCTTGGTCAGCGGGAATGCTGACGCCCACAGAAATACCGTTATAAAAGCAGCCAGATTTGCTGCAAGTCTCTTGTTCATTTAATTACCATCCCATTTGTAAAGATTGTGTAAATTCTCCAAACCCATCAAAAGTATTATAACATATCACCAGTTATTTATCTTGCTATTTGCAATGGTTAAGGTTATTCTTATATTGGGTAAAATTTGTTTACAGTGGAGATTAGTTAGTTTTTACATAAGGTAAGGAGAGGCATTAGCAATGAATTTTTTTAGCGTTCTGACGCTTGCTGGTGGTCTGGCATTCTTTCTCTACGGAATGAACGTAATGAGCCACAGCTTAGAGCGTCTTGCTGGCGGTAAGTTTGAAGCAATTCTTCAAGCTATCATGTCAAACAAGGTAAAGGCACTTCTTCTTGGTGTTGGTGTTACAGCGGCAATTCAGTCATCATCAGCAACCACAGTAATGGTTATCGGTCTTGTTAACTCAGAGATCATGAGCCTCCATCAGGCTATCAACGTAATCCTGGGTGCTAAGGTTGGTACAACAGTTACTGCATGGCTGCTGTCAATGACAGGTATCAGCAGTGATAACTTCTTCCTGCAGATGCTTAAGCCATCATCATTCGCACCAGTACTTGCACTCATCGGCGTAATCTTCATCATGAAGAAGGGTAGTGCTAAGAGAGCAAACATCGGTAGAATTTTAGTAGGTTTCGCAGTTCTTATGGCTGGTATCTCAACAATGAGTGATGCCATGACTCCACTTGGTGAGAGTGAACAGTTCACTCACATCATGGAAGTACTGACAAACCCTGCATTAGCATTCCTGGTAGGTCTGGCACTTACCGCAATTGTTCAGAGTTCATCAGCATCTGTTGGTATCCTCCAGGCAATTGCACTGAGCAGCCCTATTGGATATGCAGTAGTTGTTCCTATGGTAGTTGGACAGAACGTTGGTGCTAGTATTTCACCAATGCTGGCAAGTATCGGTCAGGGCAAGAATGGTAAGAGGGCAGCTTACTCATACCTTTTCGCTAACCTGATTGGTGCCGCAGTATTCCTCGCACTGTTCTACGTTATCAATGGCGTAATTGATTTCGGATTCATGCATCAGACAGCAGGTATCGCTGGCATCGCAGTAATCCATACATTATTCAACGTATTCGTAGTAATCGTACTCTTCCCATTCACTAAGTACATGGAGAAGCTGATGCTCAAGATCGTTCCAGACAGAGCAGACGAAGAAGAAGAAGATACTACATTCGCATCACTGGATGAAAACTTCCTGGCAACTCCAACATTCGCCCTTCAGAGAGCTAAGCACCTGATCGACGAAATGGGTGAACAGTCACTGGCAGCAATTAAGGATGCAACAGATATTCTCCTTGAATATGACCAGACTAAGTTCGATTCTATTGGATTCACAGAGAATAGACTCGATAATTACGAAGATGAAATCGGTAAGTACCTGGTACAGCTGGGACGTAAGAATCTGTCAACAGTTGACTCAAGAGGTTTATCACTTGAACTTCAGTCAATCGGCGACTTAGAACGTATTTCCGACCACGCTCTGAATATTGCAGAAGCAGCTCAGGAAATGCACGACAAGAAGTTGTCACTTTCACCTGCTGCTACAGAAGATATCAAGTTATTCAACGCTGCAGTAGTTGAAATCCTGACTCACACAGTTGACGCTTTCGTTAACCAGGATGACGCAGTAGCTAAGAACGTTGAACCACTTGAACAGGTAATCGACGAAATGAGCGTACTCATTAAGAACAGACACATTGAACGTCTTAAGAGCGGCGAATGTACAATTGAAATGGGCTTCATCCTCGCTTCAATTACAACTAACATGGAACGTATCGCAGACCACTGTTCTAACCTGGCAATCTACATCATTCAGCTGATCAACAAGGATTCACTTGAAGCTCACGAATACCTGAATGCACTTGAATTAAACAAGTTAGACTGGTTCCAGGAAACTTATAAGCACTATAAGTCAAAGTACGAACTTAAATAGGACCGATGCCTGGCCTAAGGACTGGCACACGGAATAAATAATAGGAGCGATGCCTGGCCTAAGGACTGGCACACGTGACTAATTAACAAAAACAAGAGGCTATCAATTGATAGCCTCTTTTATTATGCATTTACTAAATGTAGAATTGGTTCTCTGCCCTTCTAGTGAAGTTCTCTATAAGCATCTGTCTGTGTGACAGGAAATCAGGATCATCAAATGACTTGGCTCCTGCAGGACAAGCATGAATGCATCCCTGACACTTGATACAGATTCCTTCTACTACAGCAGGCTCTTCCCCGTCTATACTTCCCATTGGACATGCCTTGCTGCAAACGCCGCACTTGGTGCAAAGTGTCGCGTCTGTCACAGGCTTAGCCTTAAGGAACTTGGCAGGAGTACCATCCACCTTCTTAGGCACGTAGTATGGTGCAACCTCTTCCCTCTCTCCTAGATCAACCGGTTCTTCTCTATCGATGACGCTTACAATATCCTTTGCAAAATTCTCAAGGGCTGCCATGTCATCGGCATCAGGTCTTCCGCCAGCAAGCTGGCTGCTGAATGCGTGCTCAGATACAATCGCTGCGCCTGCAATCACCTTGAATCCATTCTCTGTCATCACCTGCTTGATTTCTCCAAGGGCGCTGTCAACACTTCTGTTACCGTATGTGGCAACAGCCACAGCCATAGCCCCTTCTGCCTTGAAGCCTTCCTGCACCCACGGGAGAATCTTATTAGGTATTCTACCAGCATATGTTGGAAGGACCATAATCACTAAATCATCTTCAGAAAAGTGAGCAATTTCACTTCGATTTTCTGGTCTTGTGAAATCAATGTTGCTAAACTCGGAGTTTAGTATTGTTGATACCTCACCTGCAATTTTAAGTCCGATCTTCCTTGAATTTCCAGTTGGACTGAAATAACAGGCCCATACTCTATTAATTGTCATAAATATCCCACCTTTTCTCATTCTTAACGGAAACATTTTATCATATGCTATTGACACGACACATTAAAAAAAGTAATATTTATGCGGTATTTTTTATACTTAACTTTGTGTTTAATATTAGTAAACATCAATAGGTGGACGACATGAACAACATAGGTCAAAAAATCAAGAATTTAAGAGTCGAAAACGGTCTCACACAGTCTGAACTAGCAGACAGATCAGAGCTGACCAAGGGATTTATATCACAGGTAGAAAACGGCAACACTTTGCCATCTATCCCTACCCTGGTAGATCTGCTCCAGTGTCTGGGTACAGACCTGAAACATTTCTTCGGCGATGATGAAGACAAGCAGATAGTATTCAAAGAAGAAGACTATTTCGAGAAGATTGATGAATCACTTCTCAATAAGATCGAGTTTATCGTACCAAACGCTCAGAAGAACATGATGGAGCCAATCCTTCTCACACTGGAACCTGGCGGAAGCACATATCCTGATAACCCTCATGAAGGTGAAGAATTCGGATACGTTATCAGCGGCGAGGTTACAGTAGTCATCGGTGGTACAACACAGAAGGCTAAAAAGGGCGAAACATTCTACTATGTAGCTAAGGACACTCATTACCTTAAGTCAAACAGAGGCGCTAAGGTAATATGGGTAAGTACACCACCTAGTTTCTAAATAATTTTAAGGAGAATAGAATTGAAAGAACATCCAATTATCGAACTGAAGAACATCACTAAGAACTTCGGTGATCAGCAGGTACTGCGTGGCATTGACCTGAACATCTACGAGAACGAATTCCTTACACTGCTTGGTCCTTCAGGATGCGGCAAGACTACAATTCTTCGTATCATCGGTGGATTCGAAGAAGCAAGCGACGGTCAGGTACTCTTTAACGGTGATGACATCGCTAAGCTACCACCATACAAGAGAGAGGTAAATACAGTATTCCAGAAGTATGCCCTCTTCCCTTTCCTTAACGTATACGAAAACGTAGCATTCGGTCTTCACCTGAAGAACGTTGATGAAGACGTTATCATCAACAAGGTTGACAAGATGCTTACAATGGTTGGCCTTAAGGGATATGAGAAGCGTGATGTAACAAGCCTGTCCGGCGGACAGCAGCAGAGAGTTGCTATCGCTCGTGCCCTCATTAACGAGCCTAAGGTACTCCTTCTTGACGAACCTCTGGGCGCACTTGATGCTAAGCTGAGAAAGGATATGCAGATTGAACTTAAGAAGATCCAGAAGGAAGTTGGCATCACATTTGTATTCGTTACTCATGACCAGGAAGAAGCACTGACAATGTCAGACACTATCGTTGTAATGAACGACGGTATCGTACAGCAGATCGGCTCACCTATCGATATCTACAACGAACCTCAGAACCGTTTCGTTGCTGAGTTCATCGGCGAATCAAACATCATCGAAGGTACAATGATTCGTGACTGCCTGGTTAAGTTCGATGGCATCGAATGGGAATGCGTAGATAAGGGCTTCAGAGAAAACGAAGAAATCGAAGTAGTACTTAGACCTGAGGACATGGACGTAATCCCTGCTACAGACGCTAAGCTTTGCGGTAAGATCGTGTCAAAGGTATTCATGGGCGTACACTACGAATATATGGTTGAGACTGCAAACCGTCAGTACAAGGTTCACACTACAGAGAACTACGAACTGGGAACAGAAATCGGTCTTACAATCGACCCATACGATATTCAGGTAATGCACATCGGATAATCAGGAGAAAAGAATAGATGAGACATTTCAAAGGACTTGCTTATCCTTATGTAGCATGGTCGTTCGCACTGATTGCCCTGCCACTGCTGCTCATTGTGCTGTACGCTGTTACATCGGGAGACAATTCACTTATTACAATTCACTTCACACTTGACAACTTCAGGAAGATTGGCGACCCAGTCTACATGAACGTTTTTGCCAAGTCACTGGAGATAGGACTTATAGTTACATTAATATGCCTGGTTATGGCATATCCACTTGCTTACATCATTTCATGGTTTAACGACGAGATTCAGAGCATTCTCATTCTGGTAGTAACAATCCCAATGTGGATTAACACACTGCTGAGAACATATGCCTGGGTCAGCCTTCTCTCAGACAATGGACTTATCAGCCAGCTGCTGGGAATCGTCGGCATCCATGCACCAGCAATGATGTACACCAACTTTGCAGTTATCATAGGTCTGGTGTGTGACCTGCTGCCATTCATGGTAATTCCAATTCACACATCACTGACTAAGATGGACTATTCACTGGTTGAAGCGGCTAAGGACCTGGGAGCCAACAACTTCCAGACTTTCCGTAAGGTTATCCTTAAGCTGTCACTTCCTGGAGTAATCAACGGAGTTACACTGGTATTCCTTTGCTCAATATCATCCTTCGTTGTACCAGTACTCTTAGGCGGACGCCAGTACATGCTCATTGGTAACTTAATTGAACAACAGTTTATTTCAATTGGCGACTGGAACTTCGGTAGTGCAATCTCAGTACTCCTTGCGATAGCTATCCTTATCGTAATGAGTCTCATGAGACGTATCGATCCAGATGAGAAAGGAGAGAAATAAATGAGACTTAAGAAAATTTCTCTCGGACCTAAGCTGTATATCGCAGTTTGCTTCCTCTTCTTCTATCTGCCGATTGCAGTAACAATGTTCTTCTCATTCAACTCATCAAAATCCCTGACACATTTCACAGGATTTTCACTGCACTGGTATGAGAAGTTATTAACTGACCAGAACATTCTGGCCGCTGTATACGTGTCGATCAGTATTGCCATTTTCGCTACTATCATATCGACAATTCTTGGTACTATCACAGCTATTGGCCTGTCCAAGAGCCGCAAGGTACTCAAAGAATGGATTCTCAATGTGAACAACATTCCTATCATGAATCCAGATATCGTTACAGCGATTTCACTGATGATTCTGTTCACTTCAGCTAGACTTGAACGTGGCTACATCACAATGCTGCTTGCTCACATTGCCTTCTGTACGCCATTTGTAATAACAAGTGTATACCCTAAGGTTCGCAGCATGGACCACAACCTGGCCGACGTTGCAATGGACCTGGGCGCTACACCTTTCCAGGCTCTGACAAAGGTTATCGTACCGCTGCTTAGACCTGGCATCTTCGCAGGCATGCTGCTGGCATTCACAATGTCACTGGATGACTTCGTTGTTTCATATTTCGTTACTGGTAACGGTGTTGCCAACATTTCAATCATCGTTTACAACATGACAAAGCGTATCAACCCTACTATCAACGCACTGTCAACACTGCTGATTCTGGCAGTTGTAATCGTGCTGGTAGGCGTTAACCTTTGGCCAGCGATCAAGGCTAAGAGACGCGGTAATCCTAAGTATCAGGCAGTAACAAAGAGAAAATCAAAGAAGCTGGTTCCAATCCTTGCTGGCATCTGCATTATCGCTGTTGGTATCACATGCGTTACTCAGTTCTCAGCAATCTCAAGCAAGCAGGTACTGAGAGTGTTCAACTCCGGTGAATATATTGACATGGATCTCATTGCCCAGTTTGAAGACGAATATGACTGTCAGGTAGTTTATGAAACATTCGATTCTAACGAATCAATGTACACTAAGCTGCAGAGCGGTGCCACTTACGACATTCTTGTTCCATCAGACTACATGATTGAACGACTTATTGAAGAAGATTATCTGAAGAAGATCGACTGGAAACAGATTACTCATAAAGATGATATCATTCCATCTCTCATGGAGAACAACGAATTCGATCCTAAGAACGAGTACACAGTCCCTTATTACTGGGGTACTGTAGGTATTCTCTATGACACTAACGTTGTAGACGAAGAAGACCTGGCTCAGGGATGGGAAATCCTGAGAAATCCTAAGTACAAGGGTGACCTGTACATGTACGACTCAGAGCGTGACTCATTCATGATTGCACTGAAGACTTTGGGCTACTCCATGAATACTACTAACAAGAAAGAACTTCTCGAAGCATACGACTGGCTCATTCAGCAGCGTGAAACAATGGATCCTGTTTATGTTGGTGACGACGTAATGGACAACATGATTTCAGGAAACAAAGCACTTGCTGTTGTATATTCAGGAGATGGCACATACGTTATTGACGAAAATGAAGATATGAGTTTCTTCGTTCCAGAGCAGGGTTCTAACGTATGGACCGACGGCATGGTTGTCACTAAGGACTGCAATAACATGGAACTGGCCTGCCAGTTCATGGACTTCTTCCTTGATAAGGAGGTCGCTATCCAGAACACCGAATACATCGGTTACGACAGTGCTGTTCAGTCAGTATACGACTACTATCGCGAAGGCGATTACGCTGGCAACCCAGGATGCGGCCCAGACACAAGCAATCCACTCAACGAAGTATTCCGTAACCAGCCACAGAAGATTAAAGCATTCACTGCTAATCTCTGGACAAAGATCAAATCACATAAATAGAATTATTGCCCAGGCATATTGCCTGGGCATTTCTTATTTAGTCAAGTATTCCTCATCGATAATCAAAATCCTGTATTCATCTTTGTGTTTGGCATACGCATTAAGATTGGGATCAAAGAACGCATCTTCTTGTTCCAAACTTTCACCGGGTTCAATTGCCATTACAATTCTACCAGTTGCATCGCTATCCTTTATTTTATCTCCTTTAATTCTTACCGCCAATACTTTGGACAACTTACTTACTGGAACACCATTTGTG
>JAGHTQ010000111.1 GCA_018065295.1 Candidatus Colimonas fimequi
ATTTTATGTTTGAGTAAGTTAGAAATCGGAGTATAAGAATGATTAAATTTTGGGATGTAAGAATCCCCCCATTAACAGGCAGAGAGAAGAGGAAGGCATACATTTATGTACCTGACTCATATAGTGAAAATCTTGACCTGAGATACCCTGTGTTATATATGTTCGATGGACACAACGTGTTCTTCGATTCACATGCTACATATGATAAATCATGGGGCATGATGGAGTACCTTGAGAAAACACAGACTCAGTTAATCGTAGCAGCCGTTGAATGTAATCACAGTCCTGATCACGGACGTCTTAAGGAATATTCGCCTTATGACTTTAACAATGGTGAATACGGAGCAATCAAAGGCCTGGGCGAGACAACACTCAGATGGTTTGTTAATAAATTCAAGCCATTCATCGACAAGAAGTACCCTACTATTCCTGAACGTGAATTCACCTTCATCGGCGGAAGCAGTATGGGTGGTCTTATGAGTCTCTATGCCCTTTTCAAATACAACGATGTATTCTCGGCGGCGCTGAGTATGTCACCTTCAATATGGGTTGCACCAATTAAGCTGACAACGCTCATCAACAACACCGAGATTGACCCAGTTACCGATTTGTACATCGACTGCGGCGAATCAGAAGTTTCATCGCTTCACGATAAGCTGAACTTATACTATGACATCATCGATGTTTTAAATCGCAAGGGTGTGTGCGTAACACACCGCATGGTGCCAAATGGCACTCACTGCGAGGCAAGCTGGGAGAAGCAGCTGGAATTCGCAATTCCAGCACTCATGTATCGTACTAACCGTCTTGAGGAACAGATTGCAGCTAGCGCTGAAGCAGACGCTGACAACTTTGCAGACGATTACGATGAAGATAATTATGACGCTAATTTTGATTTTATAGAGGTGGATTAGACTAATGAATATTGAACAGTACAGCGGATATAGCAACTGTCTCGGACAGAATTTCGAGTACAAGATTTACGGACACGGCGGTCAGCCAGTTCTCTTCATCCCATGTCAGGATGGTCGTTTCTTCGACTTCGAGAACTTCAAGATGACTGACTACTGGAGACCATGGATCGATGCTGGCAAGTGCGTAGTTTTTGCTATCGACACAATCGACGCAGAGACATGGTCAAACAAAGACGGTGACCCAAGATGGCGTTCAGAACGCTACGAAGCATGGATTCAGTTTATCGTACAGGAAATGGTTCCTATCATGCAGAACTATGCACGCGAACGCGGCTTTGACGTTGACGAGAAAGGTATCATGACTTACGGTGCAAGCCTTGGTGCTGCACACGCAGCAATCCTTTACTTCCGTTTCCCATTCATCTTCAAGAAGACACTGGCACTGAGCGGTATCTACACTGTTGATTATGGATTCGACGGATACATGGATGAACTGCTCTACAACAGTTCACCAGTTCACTTCCTGGCTAACATGCCTGCTGATCACTTCTACGTTGAGCAGTACAAGAAGAATCAGGGCATCATTTGCGTAGGTCAGGGAGCATGGGAAATTCCAGACTACACAAGACACTTACAGAGCATTACAGACCGCCTGGGCATTCCAATGTGGTACGACTACTGGGGCTTTGATTGCGTACACGATTGGGATTGGTGGTACAAGCAGGTAGCATACTTCCTGCCTAAGCTTTTTGATTAATTATTGAGGCTAATTATTTATCGTTAATTGATTGTTTAAGGTATTGATTATAGAGGGTAAAACAATGAAGAATTTCGTATTTATTTCACCAAACTTTCCAACTAACT
>JAGHTQ010000075.1 GCA_018065295.1 Candidatus Colimonas fimequi
CCTGACATCTTATATCCACCCCAAGGAGCTTCGCAGTATGCAGGCTGGCTTCCGTTAATCCAGCAGATACCTGCTCTAAGTTCGTCGATTACGCGCTTAGCACGGTATACGTTGTTAGTGAATACAGCGCCTGCAAGACCGAAGTCTGTATCGTTAGCTAAATCAACAGCTTCCTCTTCTGTGCTGAACTTTGATACACAAAGCACTGGTCCGAAGATTTCTTCCTGAACGATTCTCATGTCCTGAGTGCAGTCTGCGAAGATTGTTGGCTTGATAAAGTAACCGTTAGCGCATTCGCCTTCAGTATAACTTTCCCCGCCGCAAACAAGTCTTGCGCCTTCCTTCTTACCAATCTCGATATAATCGAGAACAGTATTGTACTGAGATTCAGATACGATAGCACCCATATCAGGGTTATTAACAGGATTGCCAATTGTAATTGCATTAGCTCTAGCTGCCAGTTTCCCAAGGAACACGTCATAAATTGTATCCTGAACAATTGCTCTTGAAGTAGCGCAGCAGATTTCCCCCTGATTGAAGAAGATACCCAGCATAGTCCATTCAACTGCTCTATCAATATCAGTATCATCGAAGATAACGATTGGAGATTTACCACCAAGTTCAAGGTCTAACTTCTTAACATTGTTAGCAGCCTGTCTCATGATGCTCTGACCAACAACAGTACTTCCTGTGAATGAAAGCATGTCGATCTTCTTGTGAGCAGCAAGTGCATCACCAATGAGTCCGCCAGGACCTAACAGAAGGTTTGCAGTGCCCTTAGGCAGATCACATTCGTCCAGAATTTCAAATAATTTAACACTTGAAAGTGGTGTAATTGTAGGTGGCTTAAGAATAATGCTGTTACCTGCAGCAAGTGCTGGTGCTACCTTCCAAGCTGCCATGAGAAGTGGGAAGTTCCATGGAGAAATCAGTGCGCATACACCAATTGGCTCCATCTGTTCAGTTACATGAACCTTACCAAATCCGTCGTTAGTTGGGATATTACCGCCTTCTGGCTTAGTAATAAGACCAGCATAATATCTAAATACATTAGCACTATCATAAATATCCAGTTCAGCTTCCTTAAGTGGCTTGCCCTGGTTAACAGTACTGCACATTGCGATTTCATCTACGCGTTCTTCAATCTTATCAGCAATCTTATTTAAAACTGCTGCTCTATCTGCAGCTGACATATCTCTCCATTCTCTTGTTTTGTAGAATGAATTGTTAGCTGCTTCAACAGCCTTCTCAACATCTGGAAGACCAGAAGCTGCTGCCTTAGCGATTACTTCCTTTGTTGCAGGATTGATAATGCTTGTTACATTACCTGCAGTTGCCATGACCCATTCGCCATTAATATAGTTCTTTACCTCTAACATCTATAAACCTCTCAAATTATTCTTCGATCTGCATTGCAAGGGCTCTTACTGGTGAACCGTCAACTCCCTGAATCTTAAGTGGGAATGCAGCCACATACAGCCCTTCATCGAAATCGATTTTATCAAGATATGCCCAATTTTCGCCAATCATCAGTCTCTTCTCTGAGAAAAGATCATGTACAGGGAATACGCCCTTAGTACTTGAGTCAGCATTCATTGTGTCGATAGCAATGAATCTAACGCCCTGCTCTACCATCCATTCAGCTACTTCGCCAGCAACATATGGATGTGAATAGAACTCTTCAGTTCCTCTCTTCTGATACCAGTTAGTGTTGAAGAGTACAATTGTTCCAGGACCAATCTTATCCTTAACTGGAGCCATATCTTCCATTGTAATTTCATCTTCAGCCTTCTTGTCAGTAACACGAACTACTACAGCAGGACCGAAAAAGAAATCCAGTTCCATCTTGTCTATTGTATCACCTTCATTGCTAAAATGGTATGGTGAATCAACATGCGTACCAGTCTGAGTTCCTGTATATACACCGCTCAGATTATATCCATCCTTCTCCAGTGTATGTGTTCCATAAGTAATCTTAGGTTCTGGATCTCCAGGATAAATTGGAGATTCATCTGACAGTTCCCAGCTTAAAACGATATATTTCTTAACTTTCATTTTATTTCCTCCATTAGAACAGATCCTTGAAATCTCCAAGATCAATAGCCTTACCGTTATCTCTAGCTTCAATTGCCTCAATTACATCATCATGTCTCTGCATGTTGATTGGGTAAGCAAGAACGATGAAGCAAGTAATCAGATAGATACCGCCAACTACAAATGCGAAGATATACTTATATGCACTTGCGTTGCCGTCTGCCATTGTAATCAGAATACCAAGTACCAGTGCGCCCAGTGCTCCGCATGCCTTCTGTACGAATGCAAC
>JAGHTQ010000089.1 GCA_018065295.1 Candidatus Colimonas fimequi
TCTCTGAACCACTGCCAGAGTTCTACTTCTTCAGGTTCGCCGTTTTCCAGCTTAGTGAATGTAGCTCTAGCTTCGTCTTCAAGTTCTGGATGTTCTTCTGCTTCTACATGGAACTTTGTATAGTATGAGAGAAGAGTCTTGATCGGTTCGTTAATAACGTCTTCTCTGTTTCCCCACTTTCTGTAAGCTACGATCATCTTACCGAACTGAGTACCGTAGTCACCCAGGTGGTTGATTCTCATTGCATCGTATCCCAGGAAGTCGTAAATCTTGTAGATTGAGTTACCGATTACTGTACTTCTGATGTGACCGATATGGAATGGCTTAGCAATGTTAGGTGATGAATATTCAACGATAACCTTCTTGCCTTCGCCGATATTGCTTCTACCATAATTGTCGCCTTCTGCGATAGCTGTTGCAACAACTTCGCTAGCCATCATTTCCTTTGAGATGAACATGTTAACATATGCGTTAACCTGCTGAACATCTGCGAATATTTCTTCGCCCTTAATTGCTTCAGCGATACCTGCAGCAATAAGTGGAGGTGCCTTGCGGAGAACCTTAGCCAGCTTAAAGCATGGGAATGCATAGTCACCCATCTTGCTGTCTGCAGGTGTCTCGATCATTGACAGAATGTCTGCCAGTTCCAGACCTTCCACATGAGGTGCGATAATTTCTGCAATTTTTTCTTTATAATTAATCATTTCGTCTCCTCACTAACGCTTAAGTTTAACTACGGTAACGCCGTCTCCACCTTCATCGAAACCGCCGCGCTGATAACTCTTAACGCTTCTGTTTCGTTTCATTGCTTCGCGTATACCCTTGCTCAGAATTCCGTCGCCGCGGCCGTGTACGATGGTCACGGACTCAAGACCTGAGATAAAAGCGTCATCTATATATTTTTCCACATCCATAACCGCATCGTCAAGGTTTTTTCCTCGTACGTCAATGGACGTGCTCACAGTCTGTGCCTTCCTCTTATAAAGGCTGCCGTATGAACTGCCCCTTGGCTTCTTAACCTTAACCTGATTGTCGATAAGCATGATGTCGTCGATGTTGGCGCCGATCTTCATGATGCCCACCTGCACCTGCAGATTTCCCTTATCATCAGGCAAAGTAATAATCTCCCCGTTTTGTCCAAGAGTAAGAAGCTTAACTCTATCGCCTACTGAAAGCTTAGATGGGTCAACAGGCTCCTTAGTCTTCTCCTTCTGGATTGTAGTGCGGTTCTTCTTCTCCAGTTCGCGCAGCTTCTTGCGGTTCCTGTCGAAGACCTTGTTTCTCTCAGCCAGGTTATCAACCTTCGCCAGTTCCTTAAGTTCCTGACGAATCTCATTTGACATTTCCTTAGCCTCGCGAACTATCTGTCTTGCTTCTTCCTTGGCATTCTGAATCAGCTTCTCCTTCTGGATTCGAACCTTCTCCTGCTCTTCTTCCAGTTTCTTTCGCTCTTCCTTCATGGCGATGTTGATCATGATGGCTTCATCACGCTCAGCCTCAGCCTTCTTCTTATCAGCCTCGATAGATGCAATAACATCTTCGAAAGCAATATCGCCAGCTTCAAGGAGATTGCTCGCTCTATCTATAATCGATCCGTTAATTCCCAGCTTCTTTGAAATCTCGAAGGCATTGGATTTGCCAGGAAGACCGATTATCAGCTTGTACGTAGGACTGAGGGTCTCAACGTCAAACTGCATTGACGCGTTCTCAACGTTTGGCGTTGAGATAGCGTACTTCTTAAGTTCAGTGTAGTGGGTTGTCGCGATGGACATTGCACCCTTTGCAGATAATTCTTCAAGAATTGCGATTGCAAGAGCCGCACCCTCTGTCGGGTCGGTACCTGCGCCAAGCTCGTCAAGGAGAATCAGGCACTTAGGGCCCGCCTCTGCCACGATGTCAACGATGTTCACCATGTGAGATGAGAACGTTGACAGGCTCTGCTCGATGCTCTGCTCATCGCCGATATCTGCGAACACGTTATCAAACACAGGAACGGTACTTCCTGGAGCCGCCGGAATGTGAAGTCCAGTCTGGGCCATAAGGCTCAGAAGGCCGGCAGTCTTAAGAGTTACTGTCTTACCACCGGTATTAGGTCCAGTGATGACCAGCGTCTGATATTCACTGCCAATTTCAAGGTTAATTGGCACAACCTTCTTCTTATCAATCAAAGGATGGGCAGCACTGCGAAGTCTCAGGATACCATCTTCGTTAATCTCTGGCTCCTCGCCGTACATGTGCATGCTCAGCTTGCCCTTGGCCATGAACAGGTCAAGTTCAAGGAGCAGATCCTGGTTATTTCTAAGTTCGTGATAGCACTCGGATACGCCATCAGTCAGTTCCTGAAGGATTCGTGCTATCTCAGCCTGTTCGTCAAGTTCAAGCTGTCTGAGTTTATTGTTTAATTCAACGATTACCTGAGGCTCAATGAAGAGCGTAGCGCCCGTACCACTCTGGTCGTGAACGATACCTGGGACCCTGCCCCTGTGCTCCGCTTTAACAGGAATTACGTATCTACCGTTTCTCATGGTAACGATAGAATCCTGAAGAATCGTCTTATTATCTGACGTGCTGATGATGTGATTCATCTTGGCCTTCAGAGCGTCATTCTGTCTAACGATTTCTCGTCTGATGCTCCTCAGTTCGTGGCTGGCATTGTCAGCCATCTCATCTTCAGAGATGATACATCTATCGATCTCATCGCTGAGTCTCTTAGTCACAACGATAAGTTCGATGATAGAATCGATGATTGGCAGCTCCGGCAGGTCGTCACTCTTCATGTACTTGACTACCTGCTCGCATGTCTTCATGTTGTAGAGAACCTTGAGGAGCTGTGCCATTGTTAAACAGCCACCTTTTCGTGCAAAGGATACAAGGCCCTTCACATCATAAAAACCACCGATCGGTAACGGCCCCTTACGAGTAATGAGCTTTACTGCTTCTGTGGTTTCTTCTTGCTTCTCTCTTATTTCAGACACATCACCAATCGGTCTCAGTTCTGAAATGACTTTTCTGGTCATTTCAGAACCGGCCTGATTCTTAAGCATGTCTATTATCTTATAGTATTCCAGAACGTTTAAGGTCTTATCTTTCATGTGGAATTATCCGTTGTTTCTGCGCTTCTCAATTTCTTTCTTAAGCTGAAGGTTCTCCATCTGCAGATCGAAGAAACTGTTCTCCAGTTCTCTGCACTTCTCTTCAACTTCTCTTACTACTGCGTCCATGTTTGTCTGAGTCTGGATTCTTGCAGCTTCAACAGCAGCCTTCAGGTTTCTGTTCTCTTCTTCCTGAGCTCTGATCTTGTTCATGAGTTCTTCCTTCTGAACTACTACTGCCTGAGTTTCTTCCTTGTAGTCAAGGTAGTTTCTCTTAGACTCATCCCACAGCTGTACGTAATGCTGAGCATCCTTCTCCAGCTGCATGTTGATTCTCTTGTTTTCTTCCAGTTCTTCGAGAACCTGGAAGTATTCACTTGCAATGTTGATTGCAGCCAGAACTCCAAGGTTTGATGAAATGAAACCTGAGCCCTTAGCCATATCTGAGATTTCCTGCATCTTGTTGTCTACGTGTGCAGCAACCTGGATGATTTCTTCTCTTGACTTCTCACCTGAGATAACGTATTCCTGTCCGAAAATCTTAACTTTTACCTTATTGTTCTCCATAAGACTTCTCCCGAATGTATTAATTTCACCCTTAATTTGATTTCTGTGACTGATACATTAATATTCCGGCAGCCACCGCCGCGTTTAGTGATTCGATAGCCCCTGCCATCGGAATCTTTATCTTGAAATCAGCTGCGTTCTTGAAGTTCTCACTTACGCCCTGACCTTCGTTGCCAATTACTATAATCGACTTGTTATCGTACTGCCCTTCGCTATAGTCTATAGCATCCTCAAGAGCTGTAACGAACATTGTCCTTCCACTTGCCTTCGCACCTGCGAAGAGTTTCTCTTCTGATACCTTCTGTACAACAGGTATTCTGAATAGTGATCCTGCTGCCGCCCTTACTACCTTAGGTGAGTATGGGTCAACGCAGCCCTTCATGAGGAGCACTCCCCCATATCCTGCAGCTTCTGCTGTTCTGATGATTGTTCCCATGTTGCCTGGATCCTGAATTCTATCAAGAACCATCAGCTTACCTTCTCCTTCAAGGAGTTTATCAAGCTGTTCATCGCCTGATGGCTGCTGCTGCACCATTGCTATCATTCCCTGCGATGTATTAGTATCGGATATCTCTGCGAAGAGTTTCTTATCTAGACCGATTACCATGGATTCTGGGAATCCAGGTATTCCTCTGTCGCTATCACTGTCCTCGATAAAAATGTATTCGATACGCTGTCCGTTATCGATAGCATCAAGTACAGGCTTAACGCCTTCAAGAAGATACATTCCTGTGTCATCTCTGAACTTGCGCTTAAGCAATTTCACTGCAAGTTTATATGTGGAATTGTCCTTAGACCTGATAATTTTCATATATGCCATAACTTAAACAATAGCCGGTCACGAAAACCGGCTATTGAAACTTAATTTCTTCACCTATTTTATTTGAGGAATGATGGGATGTCGATGAATGCGCCAGTGTCTGTTGATACCTTACGCTCCTGTGCTACTTCCTCAGTTGCTGCAGCTTCTTCTACAGGTCTTCTGTTAGGAACGATACCCTGTCCGAAAGCTTCTGAAGGTGACTTCTCGAAACCAGCTGCGATTACTGTAACAGCGATTTCTTCTGTAAGTTCTTCCTTAACTGATGCGCCCAGGATGATGATTGCGTTAGGATCTGCTTCATCACTGATCTGAGTAGCAACTCTATCTACATCCAGCATAGTAAGATCTCTGCCGCCTGTGATGTTAACCAGAACTGCCTTAGCTCCTGAAATCTTAGTTTCAAGAAGTGGGCTGTTGATTGCTGTGCTAACTGCGTCATTGAGTCTGTTGTCGCCTCTGCCGTGACCAACGCCCATGTGAACAACGCCTCTGTCCTTCATGATTGTTGTAACGTCTGCGAAGTCAAGGTTGATAAGTGCATCATCAACGATGATATCTGAGATGCCCTGTACGCCCTGCTTAAGAACGTCGTCTGCCAGTTCGAATGCTTCCATCAGTGAAGTCTGTTCCTGAACTGTCTCAAGAAGCTTGTCGTTAGGTACAACAACGAGTGAGTCAACATACTTCTTAAGGAACTTGATACCAAGTTCTGCGTGTTCACTTCTCTTACGGCCTTCGAATCTGAAAGGCTTAGTAACAACACCTACTGTCAGGATACCCATATCCTTAGCGATCTTAGCGATGATTGGTGCTGCGCCAGTACCAGTACCGCCACCCATACCGCAAGTTACGAATACCATATCTGATCCTGCGATGTACTTCTCCAGATCTTCCAGGCTCTCTTCAGCTGACTTCTGGCCAACCTCAGGGTTACCGCCTGCACCAAGACCTCTTGTCAGCTTCTCGCCGATCTGAATCTTAGTCTCTGCCTTGCTCTTAGCAAGGTTTGGTTTATCTGTATTAACAGCGATGAAAGATACGCCCTTCATGCCGCCTTCAATCATTCTATTAACAGCGTTACATCCGCCGCCACCTACTCCAATTACCTTTATTTCCTGAATAGCTGATTCGTTCATCTCGAACTGTAACATTTACAACTACCTCCCCGTTGGTTTAGCCTAGTATTTTCTACCCAACATTGTACCACAAAACTATTTCTTAGTAAAGGAACAATAATTGTCTGCACTCACATTAATAGTGCCTTTTTTAACGTCCTTCTGATACAGATCATATACCACAGTTCTCAGTGTTCCAGACTCAAGAGAATCGGTCACATTGCGTATAGTTCCCTTAGCCTTAAGGCCGTCAAATACATATGCTGTAACACGTCCATCTGCAACCTCAATCTTCTTGAAGAACATGTCATTCTCATCGGTTACTCTGACAAGTTCCATCATCTGATCGAACACCTTATCCTGGCCCTTCCTCAGGCCAATTTTGCTACCAACTTCAGCTTCATTAACCACTATCCCGGAGATAAGCACAATCTGACGCTGAGTTGTCGCTACTTCAAGAACCGTACCCTCGTTATCAGTCACTGCGTATTTCTTGCTTGTACCCACCTGGAACTGTGCCATTCCAACAGGTTCAGTCACTTCAACGTTAATGATATTCGGCAGTTTCCTGTGAATCTTAATATCATCGATATACGGATTCTTAGACAGCTTACTCTTCTCAATCATGATGTGAATATCGAAGATATTCTCACCAGTTTTGATCTTAGAACCCTTGAGCACCTGCTTCTCTGTCAGATAGTCATTACCTGTAACATTTATCTCATCCACTGTGAAGTAATCGATATGAAGAACAGCTATAACGATAGCTATGAAAATGGCAAGAACGAAGAGTCTGGCGAGCCAGTTAGGGTTCTTCTTTCTCTTCTTTTTCTTTTTCTTCTTAACGACCTTCCTTGACTGAGGCTTCGCAGTTTCTGGTAACTCTTCAGACGCAGGTTCTGCTGCTGTTTCATACACTGTTTCTGGGTCCATATATGCAGGCTCTGCCTGCAGCTCAGACTCGCCCTGCAGCACTTGCTCTTCCTGCTTAGGGTTCACTGGAGTTTCGTGAATTTCGTGAATTTCGTTATTTTCAGTTGTAGGATTATCGATTCTGTTATCCTTCTCCATCTACCAGAAATCCTTCTACTTCAATTCTTCAATATTATCGCAAATAATCTTAACAGCTTCCATCGGAGCACAGCTGTGACTCTTAACTGACATATCAGCCAGTCTCTCAGGGTCAATCATAAGATCGCCGATGATAGCCATGAGTTTCTCGTTATCAAGATCCTTCTCTTCGATAACTACAGCGCCACCCTTGTCTGCAACAGCCTTAGCGTTGAAGAACTGGTGATTACCTGTAGCATTAGGGAAAGGAATAAATACTGCTGGCTTGCCGCATACAGTTACTTCTGCAACAGTCAGCGCGCCGCTTCTACTTACAATCAGATCAGCTGCAGAGAGGAATTCATCCATATTGCTGATGTATTCCATTACTCTGATGTTTGACTTAAGTTCAAGTCCTGATTCCTTCAGTTCATCCAGAATTGGCTTGTAATAATTCTTACCTGTACCAAGGCAGATATGAACATCAGCTGCACCGTTAAAACGAGTGATTGCTGTCATCATTGCCTTGTTGATTCTTCCTGCGCCCTGGCTTCCGCCGAATGCCAGAACTACGAAGTCCTTCTTACCAAATCCCAGTTTCTTTCTTGCTGCTTCTCTATCAGCATTCATGAAATCAGCTCTAACCGGGTTACCACAAACAACGTGCTTCTCAGGATGCTTGAAGTAATCCTTAGCGTCTTCGAATCCCAGGAACACCTTAGTAACGTGCTTCTCGTTCATCTTGTTTGTAACGCCTGGGAATGCGTTCTGTTCGTGAATATATGATGGAATACCAAGCTTATGTGCCATCTTGATAACAGGTGCGCTGGCATATCCACCAGTACCTACTACGAAGTCAGGCTTGAATTCCTTCATGATCTTCTTAGCGTTTCTCTGTGCGCCGATATAGTCCTTGACAGTCTTCACGTTCTTAGCCATATTCTTACGGTTGAAGCCCTGAACCTTAATCAGCTTAATATCATATCCATTAGCAGGGACAAGTGTCTTCTCAAGTCCACGTTCTGCTCCAACGAACAGAATCTCTGCATCTTCGTATCTTCTCTTGATTTCATCTGCAATTGCGATTGCTGGATAGATGTGACCACCAGTACCGCCGCCTGTCATTATTACTCTCATTCTTCCTCCGATCTTGCCACACGTGGTTCTGTATTAATACTCTGTCTTGATATGTTCGTCAATATGCCCGTGCTGAACATAAACAGCAATATACCATTACCACCATAACTGATAAATGGCAGGTTGATACCTGTTGGTGGCATTGATGATGTTACTACCGCAACGTTTAAGAGCACCTGGATGCCTACCATGAGCACAACACCTGATGCCACAAGCAGACCAAACTGGACTCTAGCATTTAGAGCGATGTCAACCCCACTCCAAATAAAAGCCGCATACACCAGCATCAGAAACATGAAT
>JAGHTQ010000092.1 GCA_018065295.1 Candidatus Colimonas fimequi
AGAACGATTGCCGCCAGGCATTCCATTCTTTCGTGACCGTAAGGGTGAGTCTTATCAGGTTTCTTGGCTGCGATTTTCAGACCCACAATTACTACGAACGAACTGATTACATCTGATGCGGAGTGTATTGCATCGGAAACCATGGCTGAAGATCCAGCAACAACGCCGGCGATGAACTTCCCGGCCGATAAAAGTATATTCAAAATTATGCTGACGATGGACACCTTGATGCCAAGTGCGCCAGCGTCAATATTATGTTCATGACCCATATGTTTGGCTCCTTTGTTAATCGTATTTGACAATTATAGTAGCCAAATGGTCTGTTTGTCTAGACGAACTTTTGTTAGTGTTTTATAACCTTGAAACCCTACCACCACACACCTGGCAGTATACGTGTATTTATTATGTGCGCAAGCCTTTGCTTGTCGTCGGTGTCGTATTCAAAAGTCTCAATTAAATTGTCAGGTTCCACAGCGCGGGTCGCTTTCATGACGAAAACACGCTCGGATGCGTTGCTCCGCAGCTTCTCCTGAAGCTTTTCAACGAGTGGGAACACATAAATTTCCAATCGCTCCTCAAAATGAAAAGGAATTCCCAGCTCAAGTAAGTCAAGCCCGATGTCCTGCTCAGATTTGGAACGGACTAGATAGTCGTCTAGTAGATGCCCAGTCTCTGGTTGCTTTTTCCTCGCGTAGTTGCTCGTATACCATTGATACTGTTTCTTTGAATACACGATGCGCAGCAAATCCAAATGCCCAATCTCGAATTTTCTTAAAAGGGTCGCGACGTTCTCCAGAGCGTCTGTCCGTTCATCCTCAGAGGCTTCAAGCAGTGCAATCAAAGCCTCGCAGTATTTCTTGCGCGTCAAGCGATATACTTCAGGCGACTTCTTCGACATATATTCACTGTCTATGCCGTCGTATGAATAAAACGAATATGTACTGTGATGTTTCTTGATATGCAAAGTCGTATTCCCAGCTTGATTGATAAACCCTTGAAGCCGTTTAACCGCAGCATCTTCGTCAAAAGCGCAATCCAGCGCGCGTGTAATTGAGTTAATAATTGTTGTCGCGTCCATAGGCCTCCTTTCATATGGTAAATTTTACCATATGAACTTTGCTGGCGCTACTTAAATGTCGACTTTTTTGTTGGCGCGTTAGCTGGGAGAGGAAACGTCATCGTTTTATATATCTCAGCGCATGAAAAGGGTGACGTTTGGTGGTAGCACGTGGGCATGCAGAGGAAACGTCATCGTTTTGCATGCGTTAGCGCACGAAAAGGATGACGTTCGGTGGTAGACTATGAATGCGCAAAAGAAACGTCATCGCTTTGCATACTCTAAGGCATGAGAAGGATGACGTTTGGTGATTGTCTGTGAGTGTGTGAAGGAGAAGTCATCGTTTTGCATATGTCAGAAAGCGAAAAGGATGACGTTTGGTGAACACCCGTGAACGGGGGATAGGAACTGTCATCCATTTACATTCTCTAGCGCGTCAAAAGGATGACGTCTGGTGGTATCCCCGTGACGTTTCATATTTTGTTCGAATTCCGTAATAAACCTCTGCGCAATAGGTGAGAACACCTGCTGCTTCTTCCAGACCAGATACATTGGTGTTGTCAGTTCTGGCTTGAGAGGTATCGATATCAGACCACTCGTCTCACTAGTATCAACAATTCGGTCGAAGGCGAGAAGTGCGCCTAGGCCGTGTTTGGCGAAACGTGAACCGTTGTACGCAAGTCGGAAACTGCCCTCCAAGTGATATTTTGCAAAGGTATCACCGGCCCATCTAGGAATGTCGTTCTCCCATGACTGCTCGGAGCAGAAGAGGGGAAGATCGATAAGATCTTCGGGCACAATGTATTTCTTTGCAGCAAGTGGGTGATCGCGAGGAACGATTAGCGTCCACTTGTCGGCTTCAGGAAACGGCACTGCATTGTATTTGTTCAGGTCAGGAGTTTCAACAATCGCTGCGAAATCCAGGATGCCCTTGTCCAGTTTCTCGATAACCTGCTCGGTATCACCACTGGTAATGTGGTAGCGAAGGTTGGGGTAGTCCACCTTGAATTCCTTGATGAAGTCGGCGAGAAAGTCCACCTGATAGCTCTCGGCCAGACCGAAATAGATGTCGCCGCCAGTGATGTCGTCCATAGAATGGAAGCCGTCGTAAATTTTGCTCGCCATGGCTAGCAGGTCCTCGGCTTGCTTTCGCAGGAACACGCCCGCCTCAGTCAGTTCAATATTGAAACTGTGGCGAATGAATAACTTCTGGCCCAGTTCATCTTCGAGAGCCTTAATTTGTCTCGAAAGCGTCGGCTGAGTGGTATGCAAAATTTCCGCAGCCTTCGTTATATTCTCTTCTTGCGCGACTATCAAAAAGTTCTGAAGTGTCTTTATTTCCATTGATTTCACCTTCCTCAATTAATGTATATATGATAACACGATATGCGCTGGGCGTATATCACGAAATACAGAATTGGCATTAGTGAATATCGCGTGGGGCCAATAAAATGAAAATATAAGTATAATTCCAAGTACTACGTAATAAGGAGAAACGATGGAAAATTTAGTATTAGTACAGGAATGGGACAAGACATTCCCACAGAGTGAAAAGGTAAATCACAGCAAAATCACATTTGTAAATAGATACGGCATTACACTTGCAGCAGATATGTATGTGCCAAAGAATGCAGAGGGTAAGCTTCCTGCAATCGCAGTTTGCGGACCTTTTGGCGCAGTTAAGGAGCAGTGCTCAGGTCTCTATGCACAGACTATGGCAGAGAGAGGATTTCTGACAATCGCATTCGACCCTTCATTCACAGGCGAAAGCGGCGGTCAGCCAAGATACATGGCATCTCCTGACATCAACACAGAAGACTTCCAGGCTGCAGTTGACTTCCTTTCAAACTGTGAACTGGTTGATCCAGATAGAATCGGTGTTATCGGCATCTGCGGATGGGGAGGCATGGCGCTCAACGTTGCAGCGCTTGGTACAAGAATCAAGGCTACTGTAGCATCAACAATGTATGATATGACAAGAGTAAATGCTAACGGATATTTCGATGAAGGAGATTCAGAAGAAGCGAGATATGAAAGCAAGAAGGCTCTTAATGAGCTGCGTACCAAGGAATTCGCAAGTGGCGAATATTCACTTGGCGGCGGCTGCATGGAACTTCCAGTTCCTGATGAAGCTCCATTCTTTGTAAAGGATTATAGCGACTACTACAAGAGGGAAGAACGTGGATATCACCCAAGAAGCCTTAACTCAAACGGTGGCTGGAATACTATCGGATGCATGTCTTTCATGAACCAGCCAATCTTAAAGTACAGCAACGAAATCAGAAGTGCCGTTCTGGTTATGCATGGTGAGAAGGCACACTCCCTTTACTTCGGCAAGGATGCTTTCGCAAACATGGTGGAAGGCAACTCATATACAGACAACAAAGAACTGCTGATTATTCCAGACGCTACTCACACAGATCTGTATGATGGCGGCGGTAAGAACGCAATTCCATTTGATAAGTTAGTAAGCTTCTTTAATGAGTATTTAAAGTAGGCGAGGAGATGTACGAAAATGAGTAAAAAAGTAGTTGTAATCTCAACAAGTCTTCGTGCGAACAGTAATTCTGACTCCATGGCAGCAAGTTTCTGCAATGGTGCAAAGGATGCAGGTCACGAAGTAGAGTATATTACCCTTAGAGGAAAGCAGATTGGATTCTGCATTGGCTGCCTAGCATGTCAGAGCCAGGGCGAATGCGTCATTAAGGATGATGCCAGTGACATTACAGAGAAGGTATTAAATGCTGATGCTGTTGCATGGGCGACACCTATCTATTATTACGAAATGTCCGGTCAGATGAAGACACTTATTGATAGAATGAATTCAATGTATCCTAGAGACTACAAATTCAGAGACATCTACTTCATGGCTTCAGCTGCAGAGGAAGAAGAATCCGTGCCAGAAAAAGCAATCAGTGGACTGCAGGGATGGATTGATTGCTATGCGCACGCATCACTTAAGGGCACAGTTTTTTGCGGTGGTGTAACTGACTGCGGCGAAATTGCGGGCAATGACAAATTAGATGCTGCGTATGAGATGGGTAAGAATCTCTAGGAGACGATAATATGAAACGTTGGTTAGCGATTGTTTGCATATGTGTATTGTCAATGAGTTTTGTGTCGTGTGGGAATAATACTACAGAGAATGAAGCCGGCGAAACAGTTGCATCGCAGACTGAAACGGAGATGAAAGAAATGGATAACAAAATGCAGGTACTGGTTGGCGATTATACTTTCACAGCAACACTTGAAGATAATCAGGCGGTAAATGAACTGGTTGATATGATGAGCGAAGGCGACGTGGTTCTTAAGCTTGATGATTATTCTGGTTTCGAGAAAGTAGGTTCCCTTGGCTGTGAATTAACAAGAAGTGACAAACAGACTACAACACACAGTGGTGATATTGTCCTTTATGGAGGCGATAACATTGTAGTGTTTTATGGCAGCAATTCCTGGAGTTATACGCGAATTGGCAAGATTGATGATCTGACTAATTGGGAAGCTGCTCTTGGAAACGGTAGCGTGACAATAACATTTAGAAAATAGTGGATAGATAATGGACAAAAAGATAATAGACGAAACCCTCAAGGCATGGAGAGAAGGAGCAACTGTCAAAGGTGGTTCTGAAGAACACCAGGTGATGCATTATGTTGCACAGGAAGCCCTGAAACTTCTACCTAAACTGAATAGTGAATATCACACCCCTGCTGAAGTACGTGAAATATTCTCAGAGCTGATTGGCAGTGAAGTTGATGATACGTTCACTGTATTTCCGCCATTCTATACTGAGTGTGGCAAAAACACATTCATTGGCAAAAATGTATTTATTAACTTCGGATGCCATTTCCAGGATCAAGGTGGCATCTATATTGATGACAATGTGCTTATAGGTCCAAGTGTAGAGATGGCAACGATTAATCATGGAGAACTTCCTGAAGAACGTTCAGATCTTCATATGTCAGCAATCCACATTGGCAAGAGCGTTTGGATTGGAGCTAACGCGACAATCCTGCCAGGTGTGACTATCGGTGATGGTGCCATTATTGCGGCTGGTGCAGTTGTGACAAAAGATGTTGCAGCAAACACTGCGGTTGGAGGCGTGCCTGCAAAGGTAATAAAGACAATTGAAACATAATAAAGAGAAAAGAACCGTTGGATTCCAACGGTTCTTTTTATGTCTAAAATGCAGGGTGCTTCTAATACCCCATTTCCTCATTGATAAGAACGACTTCGACTTCATCAACGTCATTCATCTTACGAAGGTATGTGACCATGGCGTTGCAGATGCGTTCAGGTGTTTTGCAGTCATAGCACTTGTCGCCGCCATTGGCAACGCAAGGTGATGGTAGGCTGTACTTCATAGCGTTCTTAGGGCCGGCAACGTTCCTTGCTCTCCACTGAGCAGCCTCAAGAGTTGGCTCGATTTTGTTGGTGCTTACTACGAAGTAAACTTTATTATGTCCAAAGAGTGATGCTGCAACTCTGTTGCCAGTGCCGTCGATGTTGACCATTTCACCAGTCTCAGCCATGGCGTTTACTGATGTGAGATAAACTTCAGTCAGCATGCATTCGCGTGCAATCTTAATAAATTCATCATTGTCTGTACTCTGGTTTGGATCGTGTACTTCGTTGTGGGCTGACAGACGATTGAACAGATCCATCTTGAGCATTGTCTGTGAGTCGCCGAATCCAACGACTTTGTTGTCGATCTGTGCGTCCAGATAGTCGGCAGCTTCCTGATATGTTTCGAAATATGATACCTTATATAATCTTTTTTCTAATGAAGTTATTGTTTTCTGAATGTCCATTTTGTACCCTCTTTCAACGTGATCTTTGAAAATATTGTACCACATTCCGGTGCGTTAAGGCATATCGCGACACATATTCCCGCGTATGTGTCGACATCGTCCCAAAGTGTTGATTTATGACACACGTGTGTTATTATCGTAGC
>JAGHTQ010000242.1 GCA_018065295.1 Candidatus Colimonas fimequi
ATTGCAGTCAAGGAAGGAATGTACTGGTACACCCGCATTGCTGGCAAGAAGATTAATTCATCAGCGCTTATGGCTGATGCGTGGCATCACAGAACTGATGCTCTTTCATCAGTTGGCGCACTCCTTGGCATACTGGGAGCACAGCACGGATTCCCGTGGATGGACTCACTTGCGAGTGTCGTTATTGCAATTTTCGTCTTAGTAGCCGCATACAAAATCTTCATGGACGCATCCGACAGGGTCGTTGATGGTGTTGCCGAAGAAGAAGGCGCCATTCGAGAATATGCATGCAGCATTGCTCACGTTGACATGCTGAAGACCCGTAAGTTTGGGAACAGAGTTTATGTAGATATGGAGATTGGAATAGACGGTAACCTCTCACTTTATAAGGCACACGAAGAAGCAGAGCGCATTCATGACCTTATAGAAGCACAGTTCCCTGACATAAAGCACATATTGATTCACGTCAATCCACTGCCGTGATGACTTCACAAAAAATGAAAATAACCCAAGAACGTTGAATTCCAACATTCTTGGGTTTTGTTTTTATCTTAATAATTGTACTTCTTGCGATTCTTCGCCAGGAAAATAACTGTTACAACAAGTGCCAGGAATTCTGAGTAGTTTACTGACCACCAAATGCCCAGGAGCGCTGTGTCTGGTCCGTAGTGGATGTAGAAAATAATAGGCAGAATCAGTACTGAACCGATACTGAATACCAGTGCACGCAGTACTGACAGGATACCTGAAACCAGACCATTATTCAGTGCTGTGAAGAATGCTGAACCGAATGTATTTATTCCCTTGAACAGGAATGAAATAGCGTAGATCTGGAATCCCACAACTGTCATTGCGATTAATTCCTGGTTTCCTGCTGAGAAAATCAGAGCGATTGGCAGTGCTGCCAGTTCACCTATGATTAACATTGCAACAGAAACGATAGCGATGATAATAAGGCTCTTCTTGTAGAGGTACTTGAGTTCATCAGTATTGCCTTCGCCGTACTTGTATGCGATAGCTGGTGCGATACCAATTGAGTATCCCATGAAGATAGCACAGAAAATTGTGTTAACATATCCGATACTACCATAAGCAGCAACACCGATCTGACCAACCATATATAACAGCAGACCGTTAAATACGGTATTCATTAATGCTGCTGATATGTTAGATAAGAACTCTGATACACCGTTTGAGCATGTTCTTGCAATTACCATGATATCAAGCTTAGGCTTAACAATACGTAAGAAGCTTGAATTCTTAAACAGGAAGTATACGAATGGAACAGCACCACCGATGAAAAGACCCAGTACTGTTGCGATTGCTGCTCCGCCGATAGCTTCGTCTGGAGTCTTAGCCATAACGCCAACAAGGATAGAGTCGCCAATGATGTTAGTGAAACCTGCAAGCAGTGTCATGACGAATCCAAGCACGCCCTTACCTGCTGTTACCAGCATGTTCTGGAAGTAGAACTGAAGCAGATAAAATACGATGAATGGTGTCAGAATCTTACCATATGTCATGCATAATGGGAGCATCTTGTCAGTTGCTCCAAGAATCAGCAGAATATCTTCAAGGTACAGTTCAAGGAATACTGTAATAATTATGCCGAGAATTATTACAGCGAATGTCAGTGTACTGAAGATTTCCTGAGC
>JAGHTQ010000247.1 GCA_018065295.1 Candidatus Colimonas fimequi
GTTACCACAGTATGTCAGCGCGTCTAAACAAACGATGTCATAGTCTGGATGAGCATCCAGCATATGAAATACGAAATTAGCCCCAATAAATCCTGCTCCTCCAGTTACTAAAATTTTCATTGTTATTCTCCTTTTATCTCCTCATCAATACGACAAACTGTCTTCCACGCATTGGCAGCAATCTTCATGTTAGCACTGCCTTTTTTCTTAAAAGCATCAATGTCATATCTTAACTTCCTTGCTTCTTCAAGCTGGGAGTTAATTGACTCTACGAACTTATCATCACCAAAGAGCATTCTTGAATCAATGTCTTCTTCTACGATTGAATTGTTCATATAGTCTGCTGAATATTTCTTAACTTTATAGTTCTTAATTGTCTTCTCATTAACAGGGACTTCGGGTCCTGCTAAGAGTTTTGTTATTGTTTGATTCTTAAGGGCACCGATGCTACCAGCCTTGCTTAATGCACGTTTATAAAACATTTCCTTTACTGATTGCATCTTGACCTGTCCTGGTTTAGTGAATCCAACGGCTGAATTCTTAAGAAGTGTCTCCACTGCAGCTTCCTGCTTGCCAGACAAAGACTCGTTTTTATTTCTTGCGATATTAATCTCTACGAATATTCCATGATATTTGTAGTTGTTAAAATCAATAATGTTATATGCTGTTGAATCAAGTCCAACATACCTAACGGTCTGATCTGGATAATCAGGGTTATCAATCCATGAGTCAATAGCTCTGTTCTCTGAAGTTGATGACTTAACGACCTCAATAAACTTCTTGCAGTCAGCACTTGTCATAACAACTCCACTTCCCATTGGGACTGGACCCCATGCCAGATTAAATTTCAGTTTATTGGTTTCACAGATACTGCTGAATTCATCCAGGAGAATCTGTGCATAACTTCTATTGTCACTCATTACGCATTCCCCTTTCTCAGTTTCCTGTTAATTTCAAGGTTTACCATGCCATCTCTAGATGTCATGAGTACTTCCTGATATATTTCCTCAGCTCTATATCCGTTGCCACGATTAGCTTCGTAATCTGCCGCAATCTTCATAAGTCTTGGTCTATAACCATGAAGTTTAATTGCATTCTCAATGAACTTACCAAGCTCATCGGAAGCCTCGCCCTTCATAACCTTCGTAACACTTATGAATTCAAGAAGGTTAACCTGATTAGGATACTTCTTCTCAAGTTCAATGGCTTCATCAAGATACTTATCTCCTTCATCTAAGAAATATGAGAATCGGATTCTTCTGATGCTTGCAACATCGTCCAGGATTTCTCTTATTCCTTCGTCTTCACCCTCATAGAATTCATTTATGCCTCTAGCGAAATCCAGGTCACCTTCAATCACTGTCTTGAGAAGAATACTTCTTAATTTCTCATCATCCAGCTTAACAAGGTGATGCTCCTTAAAGAGTTTCTTCTGCATTCTAACGAATTTATCTATATTGTCATCATCACTAAGAAGTGCTACTGCAATGGCATCCATGTTCTTAGTGTAATATTTCCTGAATTTCGAATCGTGGAAGAGTCGCTCAATCTTATATGCTTTGTTCTTAGCCTGGACCTGTCTATATTCGTCTAAATCAATTTCTGCCTCGATAGCCTTATCGTATACAGCATATGGCACATAATCATTCTGAACGTTATCGTGATCCCAGATATTACTTGCATCTGGAACCATCATCCAAGTATCTCCATATTCTCCATACATAACATCTGGATATCCAATAGGAATAGGTAACATTTCATTTTCAAATGGAACTCTTACTGCCTCTCTAAAAGCATCAATAGGTGCTACAACCCAGTATCCGCCCCATCTTAAATGACAATCATGACACTTGGCAGGGTCTAAGCTAAACAGTTTTTTCTCTAACTCATCAACAACTTTTTCTCTGCCTTCATTTGCGACACGTGCAAGATAGTGTCTGTACTTTTCCTCCATTTCCGCTGAAACAGGAACCTTAGGGTTAGCAAGAATCATAGTAGGTGTCTTGATTTCACAGTACACCCAGAAATCTTCTTTATATTCCTTTCTTTCTTCCTTGTCATCAGGAATTGGATCTAACAGAAAGATATCAATCTGAACACCGTGGGCACTTCTATCAGATATTCTTGATCTTGAAATCTGAGTAGTTTCATTATCTACAATTCTTATAACTGGATTGTCATAATACTCATCAAATTCATCACAAACAAGACCGTATTTCTCAGGAAGACTATCCCTGATAATTTCTTTGTTTGCTTCCCATACAGATGCCTTCATATATAAATCAACGTCGTCATCCCATGGCAAGAATCCTTCGTGTCTTACGGCACCAAGAGTAGTTCCACCTGCTAAGAAATACTCAATATCATTATCCTGACAAACCTTGTCAAAGGCCATAACGATACCCATAAGTATTCTCTGCGTATTTTTAATATCCTTGTTTTCTGAGATATTCATATGTTCTCCTGCAATTGTTGTTGTCAATATATTTGAAGTATTCGTGCCTCATTGATGCTGCACGTTCATCCTCGACGAAGTTTGACTCAACAGTTTTCTTAAGTCCTTCGATAAGATCGCTACTGTTAAAGAATCTTTCGCCGAAGAGTTCTGAAGTCATATCCATATAACTTCCGTGTGTATTGATATACATATCGTAGTCGAACTGATAGAAGAGAACTGGCTTACCCAGATAGTATACATCCCAGCAAACACTTGAGTAGTCGGTAATGAGCATTCTGCAATCTCTCATAATTGCATTGAGCGGTGTTGAACCGAATGGCACCAGTTCAATTCTCTTACTGTCAATTACGAACTCTCCAAGGTAATCTCTGAACTTAGGGTGAATGTAGAATATCATTCTTGCATCGTTCTTCTCGAGAACTTCCTCAAGTCTAGGGTCTGTGAAAAGTTTCATGTAATTATCATAGTAATCACTGTTCTTAAACTCTTCTGCAGTTCTCTCTTCAAGCCATGAACGCCATGTTGGCATTACGAGAATCAGTTTATCGTCTTCTCTTGAAGTGTCTTCCAGTACGTCCCATCTTGTGAATCCAAGGACAGGTGCATTCTCTGCGCTATAGCCGAAGTTGTCTACGATAATCTTCTGTTCATAGTCTGAAGTAGTTGTGAAATGTGTCATTGGACTTGAACCATGTGCACCGAAAATGCCATCAACCTTCTTCAGAGCTGTAACTCCATGCTGGAGGAACAGAATCTTCTTATTTCTTAATTTTGATGAAATCAGGTTTGGCTTAGGTCTCCAGATATAAAGATGCTTCTTGGAATCTGATCCAACATAAACCTCTGCAGCCATGGCATATACCATATGCTTAATGCTCATGAACTTGAGCACGTGGCCGCTGTACTTAGCAACCTTATCCCAGTCAGCCGCGCCTTCCTTCATAACGTAATAGATATTCTTCTTCTCTGCTTCAGGAAGCTCTTCCATGCAGTACTTGAAGAAGTAATAACCATTATCCTGTGCCATCTGGCAGAATTTCTCGAACACAAGCCAGTTCTTCTGCTTGCGGATTCTTTTGCCAAAAAGCTTATAAATCGCGAATGCGAAAATCTCCTTAACACGTGTCATGCGACTATCGTATGGAGTAAGTTCACGGTGTGTGAACGCCAGCTGTCTCTCGATTGTAATGTGTGGGAAAATAATTTCTTTTCCTAATACGCACTGCTGGCATGTGAATGTAAGTTTCAGTTTAGCCTTCCTATCAAGATCAAACTTCAGTCTCTCTTCACCATTATCTGTATCAAGCACAACGAACATATCCCAGTAGATACCGTCAAGGTTAAGGCCCTTCACATTGAGATCAGCTGTGATTACTGGGCTGCCGCCTTCCTGAGAAACTCTGAATTTAAATGAATGTTCGATTGTGTCTATATCACTTCTGAAGCAAAGGATTACGTCCTTAATTGTGCAATTCTTAAGGCTCTTCTTAAGAGCAGCCTTAACGTGAATGTTAGTTCCAGAAGCTTTTATCTTAAGCACCTTACCAGCTGATGGGAATGATATACCCTTCCTCTGGCCAGCGATGTTCAGATGTGGGAAACATCTGTCATTATTTCTCTTATTAACAGTCTTCTTAATAGACTTGTTAAAACGCATCTGCAGGTCTTCTCCAATAGTACGTGGGATTGACTTGACTGTGAATACGAAGTTAACACCTTCAAGGTAGTTCTCGTACATGTGACTGCTCATTTCAGGGTTGAAATTCTTCTTGGCGAAGACAACGATTTCGTTATCTCCGTCCGCTTCAGTCATCACACGATCAAGCTGAGCCTTAGTCTTAACGTCCTTAGCATCAACCAGTGTCCATGAACGCTCACGGTTCTTTGAGAAATCCTGAACCTGAATGTCACCAGCCTCACCGTTAAAGAACAGCTTGCAAAGCTTCACAGCGTTATCAGCTGAATCATACTTGATGAATCTATCAACATAGTCGCTTCCAGCCATGTATGTGCAGTTAACGTATTCCCTATCTGCCAGGCACTTAGTCAGTGTCGCGATATCATAAATCTTCTCAAACGGAAGCTCCTTCATATCAAGATACATGCCTCTATCTGCCATGTACTCATCGAAATCGTACATGAACAGGATGATTGGCTTGCCTGTAATTGAGTAGTCGAAGAATACACTTGAATAGTCAGTGATAAGCGCATCAGTGCTATTAAGGAACTGGTACTTATCCACGCCCTCTGGGAAATTCTCAATGTGCTTGAAATTGCCAAGAGAAATATCATTCTTGATGATTGGGTGGAAGTTAACGTACAGTTTCTGCGTATCGTCAAGGACTTCGTCAATGGCACTAAGCATGCCGTTAACCTTGTCAGCATATGAATCAGTCTCGATTTCATAGTTGTTGAGACCACGCCATGTAGGCATATAAGCGATTGTGCTGATACCTTCGTTACCCAGCTTCTCACGAATTACCTGATCCATCTGCCTGTCACTGAAGATGCTGTTTCTTGGATAACCGCAAAGGGCCACCTTACCAGTATAGAGATCGTTAAGGTTGTAATCTCCCATCATGGCATCCCTAGTGAATTCATTAGGGAACATGAGCATGTCAGCCTGCAGGAAGTTATGCTGCACATTGTGCATTGACTCGATGCCCTTCTTGATTCTCTTGCCCAGTGACTTGAGCGGTGTACCATGCCATGTCTGAAGGTATCTCTGACCCTCTCTTCTGATGTAGAAGGCAGGGAATGAACTGTTATTAACAAGATACTCTGCAGTTGCCAGCGCCTTGACATACTCATCTGAGTGGATGTGAACCAGCTTAACCTTAAGTCCAAGTGCTTCTATCTCCTTCTTATGCGCCTGCATATCGCTTGTTGAAAAGAGAATCTCATACTTGCCTTCCTGATCCATCTCAATCAGCGCCTTGCACATGTAGAGTGGTGAATCAGAGATATCTCTGCCATGAAATGACTCAAAAAGCACAAGATTCTTCTGAATCGGATACTTCTTGCAATATCCTGCGTATTTATATTTGAGCCTTGTGGCTTCTCCCTTGTAATCTCTGATTTTTCTTGTAATTGCGCTCATAATTATTTATTGTGAAGGTCCTTCTTAATCTGTGTAGTTGAAATTTCTGGTGTTCTTGGCAGGTATACTACTTCGCACTGTTCCTTAAGGAAGTCAAACTTACCTTCCCAGTCATCGCCAATTACGAATGTGTCTACCTTGAATTCTTCAACGTCTGTCTTCTTCTGTTCCCATGTTTCTTCTGGGATTACCAGGTCAACGTATCTGATTGCTTCAACAAGACGCTTACGTTCTTCGTATGAGAAGTAGCACTTCTTCTGCTTCATGTTCCAGTTGAATTCATCTGTTGAAATTGCAACGATGAGATAATCGCCAAGAGCCTTAGCTCTCTGCAGAAGATTAACGTGACCATAGTGAAGCAGGTCGAATGTTCCGTATGTAATTACCTTTTTCATGAGTTAGTTCCTCCTTTGTCTCTTGCGACTTCTTATGCTGATAACGCCCATTGCTATTATCAGGAGCACTGCAACCGCTGATGCGCAGGTTGCCAGCTGCTTATGCTGAACTGCATGTTTCAGTTCAATTTGATGTATTCCCTTATCTATTGCTACTGCCATGAAGGTAATGTTTGCCTTCGACAGTTTCTCAGCCTTCTTGCCGTCAACATATACTGACCAGTTCTTGCTGCTTGGAATTGAGAAGAACATGAATCCGTCTGATGGAGCATCTACAGTTCCCAAAACGTGATTGCTGTCGAATTGCCCAATCTCATATCTTGACTCTAGTCTAGCCTGAGCATATTTATCGTAATTCTCGGTGCTCATGGCCGAAACATAAAGCTTATCAAATGTGTATGTTCCCGGCTTAGTAATGGTAATCTTAATGTTACCGTCATAGTTATTGTAGTAACCCATGTTAAGGTCGTAATCTACGATGCCACCGATTGTCTGGTTATTCTTCTTGTTATTGGCTTCTGCCACCAGCTTATTGTTTCTAGCCTTAATGCAAAAGTCTCCAGCTTCAACTCCATTGAGGTTATATCTTATAAGGTTGTCGAAAGAAACAACCATCTGACTGTCTTTAACCCCATTCACGTGAATTGTGAATCCTGGCTTGGTATCTTCTTCTGCGAAATTCTCAACGCTGAAGGAGTTACCATCAAATTCGACTCTGTCGGTAGCGACGATATCATAATCGATATCATCGATATCGATGGCCATATCGTCAGCATTTGCTATGAATTCTTCGCCTATTGTCTCGCAGGTTTCATCTGGTAATACCATTGCCTGAAGCACCGCCTGCTCCCTGGCAAGTCTTCCTAACTTACCGAACTCTGTCTCTGAAATGACCTTGTCATATCCGAATCCCAGACCGCTATCGTACTTGTTCTTAAATACGTTAACGCCATCAATCTGTTCGTAAGGTTCGAATCCATATCCCGCATACTGGTCAGAACCTGTGGTTCCGTTCTTGGTGTCGTCGCCTAAGAAGTACTTAACACCGTAGAGGAAATCCATTCCCATTCTGTTGCCATTGGACTGGACGTATACTCTCTTGGAATATCCGTAGTTGTTACCCAGGAGTTTATTAAATTCTGAGAGCCTTGATGGAACCTTGGAGTCGTATAAGTAA
>JAGHTQ010000146.1 GCA_018065295.1 Candidatus Colimonas fimequi
CCCCTGTCAGCTTCAGCAACATGATAGGTAACAAACGGAGAAACAAGGAGTATTTCGCATCAGAATATCCGGGACTAAAGTTGAAATTTACAGTAGATGCAAGTATTGAAGACGGGCACTATACTGTGATAAAATACTAAAGTGTGTAATTTAGATAATAATAACGAAGGAGTAGTAGATAAATGAGAGCAGTAGTAACAGTAGTAGGTAAAGATACAGTTGGTATTCTCGCTAATGTAAGTACAGCTTGCGCAGAGATGAACGTAAGCGTTGACGAAGTAACTCAGTCAATCTTAAACGAATATTTCTGCCTTATTATGCTGGTAAGTTCAGACGCAGATGATTTCGCAATCGAAGATCTGAAGAATCACATCTCAGGCAAGGTTCCTGAAATGCAGGTTCACGTAATGCATGAAGACATCTTTAATTCAATGCACAGAATCTAATGGAGGTAGCTATCTATGATTAATATGCGAGACATCATGGAGACAATCACCATGATTCAGGATGAACATCTGGACATCCGAACTATCACAATGGGAATTTCCCTTCTCGACTGTGCAGATAGTGATATCGACAAGTCATGTGAGAAGGTTTATAACAAGATTTATTCACACGCTAAGAACCTTGTAGCTACAGGTGAAGAAATCGAGAAGAAATACGGCATTCCAATCGTTAACAAGAGAGTTTCAGTAACTCCTATCTCAATGCTGGTAGCAGTATCTGGCGGAGATCCTGTTAAATATGCTAAGACACTTGATAGAGTTGCTAAGGATATCGGAGTTAACTTCATCGGCGGATTCTCAGCTCTGGTTCAGAAGGGCTTCTCAGCTGGCGACAGAGAACTTATCGATGCTATTCCTAGAGCTCTCGCTGAGACAGATCTGGTTTGCTCATCAGTAAACGTTGGCTCAACTAAGGCTGGCATCAACATGGACGCTGTTAAGCTTATGGGCGAGAAGGTTAAGGAAGCCGCTGAGCTTACTAAGGACAACCAGTGCATGGGTCCTGCTAAGCTGGTAGTATTCTGCAACGCCCCAGAAGATAACCCATTCATGGCCGGCGCATTCCACGGCGTTGGCGAACCTGACTGCGTTCTTAACGTTGGCGTATCAGGCCCTGGCGTAGTTAGAGCAGCACTTGCTAAGCTTCCTAAGGATGCTCCTCTCAACGAAGTAGCAGACCTTATCAAGAAGACAGCATTTAAGATCACTAGAATGGGACAGCTTGTTGGCGCTGAAGCATCAGCTAAGCTTGGCGTACCATTCGGTATCATCGACTTATCACTGGCACCTACTCCAGCAGTAGGCGACTCAGTTGCATATATCTTAGAAGAAATCGGTCTGGAGCAGTGCGGTACTCACGGTACTACAGCAGCTCTGGCAATGCTTAACGACGCAGTTAAGAAAGGCGGCGTTATGGCATCATCAACTGTTGGCGGCCTTTCAGGCGCATTCATTCCAGTTTCAGAAGACGCTGGCATGATCAACGCAGCAGTAGATGGCACACTCACTCTGGAGAAACTTGAAGCAATGACTGCTGTATGTTCAGTAGGTCTTGACATGATCGTTCTTCCAGGTGACACACCAGCAACAACTATTTCTGCAATTATCGCTGATGAAGCGGCAATCGGCATGGTTAATTCCAAGACAACAGCAGTAAGAGTAATTCCTGCGATTGGTTACGAAGAAGGCGAAATGCTTGACTTCGGCGGACTTCTGGGACAGGGACCTATCATGAAGGTTAATGAGAAATCATCAGATGTTATTATCAACAGAGGAGGAAGGATTCCTGCACCAATGCAGAGTCTTAAGAACTAAATGTCGAACAAACTTGATCCAAGAAGAAATGAATTTATGCTCACTGGACCGTTCGCGAAAGAAGGTTATGACTGGTGGTGGCATTCCTTTACAGCAGTAAACAGTGAAACTGGCGAAGAGAAGCCTTTCTTCATTGAATTCTTCGTTTGCAACCCTGCTCTTGGCGGCGACAAGCCAATTCTCGGCCAGCTTCCAGAGAACAAGGCTAACGGCATTAAGCCATCATACCTGATGGTTAAGGCTGGCTGCTGGGGCGAAGATCACCTGCAGCTTCACAGATTCTTTGCATGGGATGACGTTAAGCTTCACCCTGCTGCACCATTTAGCGTAGGTGCAGATGACTGCTACTGCAGTGATAACGTACTCAAGGGAAGCATCGCCATTACTAAGTCAGATTCAGATGCTCATCCTGAATGGATGTGCGACTTCGGTGAAATCAGTTGGAGTCTGCTGGCAGATAAGAAGATCGCATATAACGTTGGTTATGGAGCAAGCACTCCACTTCGTACTGCCAAGGCATTCGAAATGTACTGGCATGCAGAAGGCATGAAGACTGAATATACTGGTGAAGTAGTTCTTAATGGTGTCAAGTATGACGTTAAGCCAGAATCATGCTATGGCTATGCTGATAAGAACTGGGGCAAGGGCTTCACTTCCCCATGGGTATGGCTCTCATCAAATGATCTGGTAAGTAATATTACAGGCGAGCCTTATGAACAGCGTATTCGACATTGGCGGCGGCAGACCTAAGGTATACTTCGTTGCACTTAACCGTCAGCTCCTGAGTAGCTTCTGCTACGAAGGTACT
>JAGHTQ010000216.1 GCA_018065295.1 Candidatus Colimonas fimequi
TTCTAAATACCGACCTGTTTGGTCGGCTTTGCTAGCTCGCTTTCGCGGGCTATTTTTGTTTGAGGAGGCGAGTCAGTGGCAAGACCGAGGAAAGTAATTTCTCTTCAGACGGGCAATCTTAAAACATCAACTCAGGACCAGAGGGCATATGAGGAGAGTCTCGTTAAGACAGGCTCGTCAGAATTGGAATTTATAAAAGTTAGGCACCTGCTTAACGACAAAGTAGCATGCGACGCATATAAGCGAGTCCTTGCAAACCTACAGAGTATAGATATTATAGGTAATCTAGACCGCGATAATATTATCGCGTATTGTAACGCGTACAGCCTTTACGTAAAGGCTAATAAGGAAATGGCGAAGTCAGATTTCAAGATGACAATTATAACGTCTCTTGGTGAGAAGCCAAACCCGGTTATAAAAATCGCAAATGACGCCTATACAGAAATGGCAAAAGCTGGGGAAAAGCTTGGCATGTCAGTTTCATCAAGACTGAAAGCGGCAGCAGCAAAAGCTAAGTCCCAGGAAGATGACTTGCAAAAGATGTTTGGCGGTATCTGATGACCTATAAAGATAGAGTTATAAAATACTGCGAGAACTGTATCTCAGGCAAGATTCCGTCAGGCCAGAAACACATCTGGGCCTGCGAGAGATTCATCAAGGATCTTGATAGAATTGGTACGCCTGATTTTCCATACATATGGGACGAGGAAGAAGCCAAAAAGATTGTGGAGTGGTTTAAGCTGCTGAAACACTCTAAAGGAGTTCTTGCGGGTACCCCTAAGATTCTTACTGACTGGGAGATGTTTCGAGAGTGCCAGATTTACGGCTGGCGCCACAGAGAAACAGGTCTCAGAAGGTTTAAAAAAGCGTTTACTGAGGTTGCTAGAAAGAATGCTAAGTCTCAGCTGGAGGCGGGCGAAGCTCTGTACGAGCTCGCTGTAACAAGCACGCGCAATCATGAAGTAAATGAGATTTACACAGCCGGCGTAAAGCGCGAGCAGTCAAAAATTGTATTTAAAGAATGCGATTTGATGACTAAAGGAAGCGTTCTAAGGTCAAAGTTTATTTTTAGACAGTCCCAAATAGAGCATATAAAGTCAGGGTCAGTTATGAGACCGCTCTCTAAAGAAGACGGCAAGTCCGGAGATGGTACCAACCCGGCTATGCTGATTATTGACGAGTACCATCAGCACCCGACTACTGACTTCTATGACCTGGCACTTGGCTCGAATACGAAAGAATCGCTTTTATCTATTATCACAACGGCAGGAAAAGACCTCTCGTATCCTTGCTATACGCAAGAATATGATTACTGTTCAAAGCTGCTTGACCCTAACGTAGATATTAAAAATGATGAATATTTTGTCGATATCTGCGAAGCGAATCCTGAAGACGACCCGGGCGCGTTAGAAACATGGATTAAAGCAAACCCAATCAGAGCTACATATCCTGAAGGCATTAAGAAGATTCGTGAAGACTATGAAGTGGCGAAACAAGTGCCTGAAAAGATGATTTCCTTCATGACAAAGATGCTCAACATTTGGGTACAGGCGAAAAACAACGGCTACATGGACATGGCCAAATGGAAAGCCTGCGAGGTGAAGGAACTGCCGATTGACATTACAGGGCGCCCGGTTTACGTGGGTTTCGATATGTCATCAAAAATAGATTTAACGTCTGTCGCTTTTGTTATTCCGTTCGAGGCGGGCTTTGCATCTAACGGAAACCCTATTGTTAAGTACATTGTGTGGACGCATTCCTTTATACCCAACGCAGCAAAACTGCGAGAGCATATAATGAAAGACCGTGTACCATATGACGCCTGGGAGCGCCTGGGGTATCTTACTGTTACGAATACGCCGATTGTAGATCAAAGTGCAGTCATGGCGTACGTACTAAAAGAGTGCGAGCGGTATGACCTAGACATTCAGTGCTTATGTTTTGACCCGGCCAACGCGTCCAAAATGATGCTTGATTTGTCAAATGAGGGCTACGACGTAGAAGAAGTTTACCAAAGTCACAAGAGCTTAAATGAAGCGACACAGGGCTTCAGGGAGCAGGTTTACGCAGGCAATATCTTATACCTGCATAACCCGTTGCTGAATTACTCAATGAGTAATGCAGTTATCAGAACATCAAATGGATTGATAAAAATAGATAAAGATGCCAGCACCAAGCGAATCGACCCGGTCGATGCAATGCTTGGTGCTTTTAAATTAGCAGCGTATCACGACTTCTCACTTGAGAAGTACGGAGATTATGTTGATAGATTCCTTGACGAAATGGAGGGCTGATAAAGATGAATATCTTTCAGCGATTTTATAATGCCATTATTCCGTCTAGCACAGGAGTTGATACTGACGAATACACCAGACTTCTGGAATTCCTAGGGATTGACAAGTCAGATCCAAAAGCAATTCAGGAAACAACCTACTATACATGCTTAAAGATTCTGTCTGAGACCATGGGAAAGCTGCCATTAAAGTGTTACGTGGAGGACAGCGATGGCGGGCGAGTACGCGCACCAACAACGGAGCGCAACATTGACCTGCTGCTTAAACGACCTAACCCATATATGACGCCAGCAACATTCTGGACAACTCTTGAAGCTAATTGCCAGCACTACGGCAATGCGTATGCCTGGATACAGCGCAGATACGTAAAGAGCGGAAGATACGGCGGAAAATATGAGACCCTTGCATACTGGCCAATGCGCTCTGACTTTGTGACTGTATACAAAGATGACGCCGGCATTTTCTCGGGTAAGGGCGCTCTTTATTATCGCTACAATGACCCAGATACGGGCGCTGAATATGTATTCAGATCTGAGGACGTACTGCACTTTAAAACCTGGCTCACCTGGGATGGAATTATGGGCAAATCGGTTCGTGATATTCTCCGGGATACCGTAGGCGGCGCAGGCCACTCGCAGAAATACCTGAGCAATCTGTATAAGTCTGGCCTTACAGCTTCAAGTGTACTTCAGTATACCGGAGACCTGGACGAGCAGAAGCGTAAGAAACTTCAGGCCAGATACAACGACCTGCTTGCAGGCGCAAAGAATGCGGGAAAAGTTGTTGCCTTACCTTTAGGCATGACATTAACGCCGCTCAATTATAAACTTTCTGATTCACAGTTTGTTGAACTTAAGAAATACTCAGCACTTCAGATTGCTGCGGCTTTCGGCGTGAAACCAAATCAGATTAATGACTATGAGCGGTCAAGCTACGCAAATTCAGAGGCACAACAGCTTGCGTTCTTAATTGATACTATGCTTTTCAGATTAAACATCTACGAGCAGGAGATCAATTATAAATGCCTTACACAAGAACAGAAAGACGCTAATTATGTTTTTAAAATCAATGAGAAGGCATTATTAAGAGCGGACTCACAGACTCAGATGAATACAATAACGTCTGGTGTACAGAATGGCATTTACACGCCGAACGAAGGAAGACATTTGCTCGACCTTCCGTCAGAAAAAGGCGGCGACGTGTTAATTGTAAACGGCAATTATGTTCCGTTGTCGGGAGTAGGAGCCGCGTATGGAATAAGTCAGGAAGGAGGTAGCGGAGCATGATTTTTAAAATCAACGGCGACATCATTGGCAATGATTGGAAAGAAGTATACGACTGGTTTGGAATCGAAAACACTTGTCCTTCTGACGTTCTAAAGGCCCTGGCTGAAATGCCTGACGGTGACCGTTTACAGGTCAAGATTAATTCTGGCGGCGGCGACGTAATGGCCGGCCAGGAAATCTACTCTGTTTTACGCGCACGTAACGACGTAGACATTGAAGTGGAATCGATTGCCGCAAGCGCTGCATCAATTATTGCAATGGCTGGCCCAAGCACAATTTCACCCGTAGGCATGATTATGATTCATGACGTTTCAACGCGCTGCGGCGGTAATAAAAATGACTTTAAGAAGCAGGCTGATACATTGGCCCGTTTTGACGAGGCTTTAGCAAGTGCGTATGTTGAAAAGACAGGACGCACTAAAGAAGAGATTTTAAAAATGATGGATAAAGAAACCTGGCTGACTGCTGAAAAAGCGGTGGAGCTGGGTTTTATTAATTCAATCACAAATCGTGAAAATACAGGCCTTTCAAATCAGATTCCAGGTATGAAAGTGACTGACGAAATGCTTGCTCAGTTTAACGCTTACAAGAATGAAGAGAAGCGCAAGGCAGAGCTTAAAGCTGAGATTTTAGATGGCCTTGATAAGTTCGGGGCCTAGGAGGTTATAAGATGAACAGATTAGAGTTACTTGCCGCCATCAACGCGAAGAAGCAGGAGGTCATTGACCTTGTGAATGCTGAGAAGCTTGATGAGGCAAAAGAGGCAAAAAACGCACTGCAGGAAATGCAGGACAAATTTGATTTACTCGAGGGAATGGTGAACGAACTCCCTGAGGACGTAAAGGAGATTAAAAACATGGGAATGGAAGGTAAGAAGATTGATGCAATTCATGAGTTCGCGAACGCTGCCCGTCATTTATTTAAGAATATGGCCAGCGAGGGCGTACCAGCAGACGGCGGCTATACAGTGCCGGCTGATATCCAGACAAGAATTAACAAATACAAAGAGGCTCAGTTCTCACTCAAGTCACTTGTAAGCGTTGAGCCTGTATCAACAATGTCAGGCCGTAGAATTTATCAGACAAAGGCAAATCATACAGGCTTTTCTAGTGTTGCTGAGGCTGGAAAGATTGGTCCTAAGGCTACTCCAACATTTACACCAATTAATTACACAATCGAGAAGTACGCAGGTTATCTTCCTGTAACAAATGAGCTTCTTGCTGATTCTGATGCAAATATTGCGCAGGTACTTATCGAGTGGCTTGGCGACGAGGAAATTGCAACAGAGAACGCACAGATCCTTGCGGTAATTCAGCCGGCTTCTGGTGATACAAACTTTGCAAATCTTGACGGACTTAAGACTGCAATTAATGTAACACTTGGCCAGGCTTACGCTGGCAGCGCTGCAATCATCACAAATGATGACGGCTTCAACTATCTTGACACTCTCAAGACAACAACAGGCGAGTATTTACTTAAGCCAAATCAGAACCAGGCATCACCTATTCCTTATGTACTTGCTGTAGGCGCTAGACTTGTTCCAGTTGTAGTTGTTCCTAATTCAGTATTAGCTACTTTCAAGATCAATACTGATGACTGTATGCCATTCGTTGTTGGCGACCTCAGAGAAGCTATTAAGTTCTTTGATCGTCAGCAGCTCTCAATCATGACATCAAATACAGCCACTGTTTCAATTACAGATGAGGACGACAACATTATTCCATTATCTGCCTTCGAGTCAGACCTCACACTCTTCAGAGGCATTACACGTTTTGACGTTGTAACAAAGGACTCAGCCGCATTTGTTAAGGGCTACGTAAAAAAAGCCTAACCGTCAATGATGAAGCTGATACCGCCTCTTTCAGCTTAGGGCTGTCTGAGGCGGATTTATCTGCTTTGACCATTGCCCAGATTAAGGCATTGGCGGAGGAGAATGGTTACAGCATTACTGCAACACGAAAAGCTGACATTATCGCAGAATATCTGGCGCAGCAAGGAGGTAACTAATTATGACTTGGACTGAATTACTGAGTGCTTCTTTCGATGACGTGCTCGCGTCAGATAACCTTAAACAGGTTGCTGATTATGTCAAAGTTGAACTGGGCGATGACGACGTGGCTCTTGTTAGCTGCGTAAAGGCCGCAGTACAGTATATTATTTCGGCAGTAGGCGCATTTCCTGAGGATAGTCACACTGCTTTTATTTTGCTTTGCGTTCTGACTCAGAACTTCTATGACAATAGAGAACTTATGCAGCTGGACGTACAGCAGAAAAAGAGGATTGAATACACCTACGGAAGCATACTGCTTCAGCTTCAGCTAGAACTGGAGGAGGTTGGTGAACATTGAAAAATGTGAAATCAATTAACCCAGGGCGATTTAATAAAAAAGTCGATGTTTACAGGTACACAGACATAGAAACAGACATGGGCTCGCAGAGAACGGTTCTGGCTAAAGCCGAAACCGTTTGGGCTGAAGTAAGACCGACCAGGGGCACTGAATTCCTAGAATACTATAGAGATGCAAACGCTCTGCAGTTTAAGGTGACAATGAGGTACAGGCCGGGCCTGACTGAAAAAGACGTGCTTGTCTATAAAGGTCGTCAGTTTGAGATTAATTCAGTAATTAATATCCTGGAGGCAGACCTGTACATGGAAGTATACTGCACTGAGTCTAAAGACAAAAAAGTTCTCTACGAGGAGGGCTAATCCTATGGCAGAGGGCTATAGTTTTTCGCTTGAGGGCCTAGATGAGTTAAAAGAAGATCTTCAAAAATGCATTGACCTATACCCTGATAAAACAGAAAAAGAGATATATAAAATGGCTGGAACGTTTATAAAAGACGTCAATGCTAAGATGCCCGCATCATATGGCACCGGCCCGAACTCATTAAAAAATGGCTGGCACCGTACCAGAGAAAAGGCGATGTTTGGCGGTTATACGGTCGGCGTTGAGATAGAAAACACTCAGCGCCATTGGCATCTTGTCGAGAATGGTCACACTGTAAAAGCTGACCCTAAAATGTACGCAGCTTTTTTGGACGGCCGACTAGATAAAAGCAAAAAGAAGAAATCAAAAAGCCAGTCAAAAAGTTCAAATACGAAAGTTCTTGGCTGGGCTCCAGGCAAAAAATATTGCGAAGATACAAGGCGAGAGTGGGGAAGCAAATTCCCTGTTGCAGTCCGAAAATACGTCGATAAAATGCTGAAAGGGCAGAACTTATGATTTACAACATAAAAGAAGTTAAGACAGCCTGCAATCAGACATTACGGGCTGCCTTTCCTGATATAACCGTTTATGACGGAGATACATTTGACGGCTACAAACGGCCGTCATTTTTTACGGACTTACGAACATCGAGGATTAAAGATGCAAAGTATCAGACGCGCCATGCGATGTCTTTTATCGTTACTTATTTTGAAATTACACACTCAGAAGCACATTGCTTTGATGTGTACGAAGCTATATTTGCTGCATTTAATCCCTTTGTAAAAGTCAATAAAAAGAAGCTCATCGTTGAATCGATTGATATGCAGTTCATCGATGAAGAAAATGACAAACTACAGGTAACTATACGATTCGCAGACGTCCTTGAGCTTGGCGGTAATTCCGAAAGCGCAGAGATCATGCAGTCAGTAGATGTAGAAATTGAAAGCGAGGTTTAAAGATATGGGAGCTCCTAATATCACAATAGCTTTTTATGAGCAGGCCATTGCCGCTATTCAGCGAGGCGATAAGGGCGTTATTGCCATGCTCATTGTAGACTCTAGCGTAGAAGAGGCTACAGTTTACACTGTGCTTGACGTTACCGACGTTCCTAGCGCACTTAGTGCCGCAAATAAAAAGCAGATTAATATGGCTCTGATCGGATATCAGAATGCGCCAAAGAAGATTATCGTAGTTGCAGTTCCTACTGCTAGTGATTACGCAGATGGCTTAGATGCCCTTGAGCTGTTAAAGTGGGACTATTTAGTCTGCCCATCAGGCGAGACAGATAATGTGCTTACAGCTGTATCAACTTGGATTAAGGGCCAGCGTACTAACAATCATAAAATCTTTAAGGCTATTATTCCTAATGTAGCTGCGGATTCTGACGGTATTATTGACGTAACAATGGGCTACACAGATGCAGACGGTACAGAACTTACTGCTGAGCAGGCCTGTTCGCGTATTGCCGGAATTATTGCTGGCACACCATTAACTATGTCATGCACATATGCGCCGATTCCTGAGGCTATCGCATGCGCGGCTAAGACACAGGCTGAGCTTGACGCTGCAGTAGACGCAGGCAAAATCGTTCTTATGTGGGACGGTGAAAAAGTAAAGATTGTCAGAGGCGTTAACTCATTTGTAACAACTACAGCTGATAAGGGCGAGAGCTTTAAGAAAATTAAGCTTGTTGAGATTATGGACGCAATCAGCAATGACATTAGAACAACCGCCCAGGATAATTATATCGGAAAGTTTGCCAATAGCTACGATAATAAGTGTCTTCTTGTTACAGCTATCAACGGCTACTTTGACACGCTGGTTCAGGCTGGTGTTCTTGCATCAGGCCTTTGCGATATCGACGTTGACGCAAATAAGACTTGGATTAAGGCAAGAGGCGGAAAATTCGTAATTGATGGCGAGACAATCGACATTGAGGATGCCTCTGAGGAGCAGATTAGAATGGCAAATACTGGCTCACAGGTATTATTAAAGGCCACAATTAGTATGCTCGATGCACTCGAAGACATTAAGCTTGATATTTATATCGGCTAGGGAGGTAGATGAACATGACTGGTTTTAATGACGAGCAGGTTTGGTTAGGAACCTGGGGCAAAGTTTGGATTGATGGCGACCTTATGTCTGAGGCAACAGCATTCCGTGCTGAGGTAACAATCTCGTATGAGGATGTTAAGCGTGTGCAGAATCTTATGACTGGCCAGAAGATGACAGGTATCGCTGGTGAGGGTGAAATCACACTTCATAAAGTTGACAGCTACGTTCTTAAAAAGGTAGCTGCAAAAATCAAAGCAGGAAAGATTCCTGATATTACTATCGAGTCTTCTTGGGCTGACCCGAATGGCGTTGGCGAGCAGCGTATCGCTGTTAAGCACGTAAAGTTTGAGAAGATTACTTTAATTGACTGGGAGACTGGAAACATTGGCGAGGAGTCATACAGTTTCAGATTCTCAGATTATGATATTAAAGCTATGGCATAGTTTCAGAGTGCGCTTATGGCGCACTCTTTTTTGTAAGGAGGAATAGATATGAATACAGTTGACCTTTTACTCGGACTTGATAATAACGCTCTTGATTTCGATAACACTAAAACTTTAGAAATCACAAGACTTAGTAAGCTTTCAGGAGCGCCGTTTCTGGTAAAAGTCCAGGGCATGTCCGCAAATAGATATACTCGTATGATGAGCGACGCAGCAGTAAAAAATGCAAAGCTTGATAAAGTCTATGACGCAAATATTAACGTCTGCGTCACAGGAATTGTTGAGCCTAGTATGAAAGATAAAAATCTTATGGAAAAATTCAGCTGCTCAACGCCAGCTGAGCTTCTCGAGAAGTTATTCAGACCGTCAGAAATTAATCATATCGCCGAAGTGATTGGCGAACTTTCGGGCTTTGGCTCTGAGGACCTTATTACAGAAGTAAAAAACTAATATACACGAAAGACGCGCCAGACGTTACAAATATGTACGTGCTCTTTCGTGAATTTAACTGGAAACCTTCTGACTATTATTTAATGGGGGAAGGTGAAAAAATAGTAGTTCGAGGCTTTTTGGCAAAGTACGCAGAAGAGAAGCAGAACGAAGCTAAAGAACTCGAAAAGCTAAGGAGGTAAAAATGAGCAGAGTAATAGATGCTGTACTCCGCCTCCGTGATGAATTCACACAGCCAATGGGCAAGTCCATCGACATGCTTACTAAGGCGAGCAAAGCTGGAAATAACGCGCGAAAATCCGTCGCCAATCTTGGTGCAGGCTTAGAGCGCATGGGAAAGACCATGACTGCCGCTGTTACGGTACCGGCCGTAGGCCTTGGCATAACAGCAGTTAAGTCCTTCGGCTCCGTTGACAAGTCTCTTAGACTTGTAGAAGCCACAATGGGTGAAGCTGCCTGGGCCTCTGCTGACTTAACTGGTGCAATTAAAGAGGCTGCTTCAAATAGCGTATTTAGCATGCAGGAGGCAGCTGACGCGTCTTTGAATTTTGCGCGTCAAGGTTTTGACGCTGCGCAGGCCGCTGATATGCTGGCCCCGGCTTTAAATCTTGCAGCCGGCACTGCGACAGACCTGAACACTGTAACAAGTGGCCTGGGAAATACGTTAAAAGCATTTAGCGCAGACTCTAGTGAGGCGGCGCATTACGCAGATATGATGGCCAAAGCACAGGCTTCTGCAAATACGTCTACTGAGGGGCTGTTCGAAGCAATGTCTGTCGCTGGTCCAATCGCAAAAACGGTAGGCTGGGAATTTGAAGATATTGCGACTCTTGTAGGTGTATTCGGCGACGCTTCTATTGATGCATCTGAAGGCGCTAACGCATTAAAGACAGGCCTTGCACGACTTTCAGGAAGTAATTCAACCGCTAACAAAGCAATGGCTCGTCTCGGTATAAATCTCTTTGACGACGCTGGAAATATGAAAGTAATGGTCGACGTAATCGACACATTACAGCAGGCCTTTTCAGGAATGACCCAGGAAGAGCAGCTGTTTAATGCAGCCCAGTTGTTTGGCCAGAACCAGATGAGTAAATGGTTGGCCTTAATTAATGGGCCTGGTGTCGAGTCGCTGTCAGAAATGCGAGACAGTATTTCTGGCGTAGACGGAACGGCGCGAGACATGTCAGACGCGCTTCTTTCAGGCGTTGGCGGCTCCATCGAAAAGCTAAGCTCTACATTTGATGTATTTAAGTTTACCCTGGGCGAAACACTTTCAGGTTATGTTCAGCCACTTCTTGAGGGTCTTACCAATATGATAGACCGATTTAATAAGATGTCGCCAGAACAGCAGAACCAGATTGTAAAATGGGTAGCTATGGCTGCTGCAGTTGGCCCTGTGCTTATAGTTATGGGCCGAATGGCAACAACAGCGTATCGAGTGTTTACAATTATGTCGAAGGTAAGTAAAGCGGGTGGACTTGTTAAGTATGCGCTCGCAGGTATTACGTCGCCGGCAGGTATTGTCGTAGGCGCTCTTGCGGGTGTCGCGGCTATCGCTTTGGTAGTACTGACACATTTTGACCAGTTTAAAGAGGCTGGCGCAAAACTCGCAGAAAAGGTTGCGCCGTCTGTAGCAAAATTGGGCGAAGCCTTTACAGGTCTCTGGAATACTGTGTCGCCGGTAATTGCGTGGATTTCTGACCTTGTTGCTAATGTGCTTGTAAACGCATTTCAGGGCGCGTCAGACGGTATAGCTCTTATAATCGATGGTCTTGTATTTATTATAGATGGAATATCTAAAACAATTCAGGGCGTTGTAGATTTTGTCGTAGGAATTACTACAGGAGACTGGGATAGAGCTTGGAGCGGCCTTAGCAGCGTAGTTGAAGGCGTGTGTTCTATTATGACAGGCGTAGTTGAGGGCGTTGTTGGCGCAGTTGAGGCTGTTGTCGGCGCCGTAAATAATGCCATTGGCGGCATTCAGAATCTCAATGCTATGGCACCGTCTGCTGGTACAAAGGCCGTAGACCGCGTTACGGCGCACGCGAAAGGCACGCCAAACTTTGAAGGTGGCTGGACACGAGTTAACGAAAAAGGCGGCGAGATTATCAACCTGCCTAGCGGCTCGCAGATTATACCGCACGAGGCGTCACTCAATAGAGGCGTAGGTGGCGGAATTTCTATTGCAAAACTTGCAGACCAGATTGTAGTACGTGAAGATGCTGATATTGACCGTATCGCGTCCGCAATCGTTCAGAAGGTTAAGCAGGCAAGCACAAATAGAGGAGGCTGGACTTTCAATGGAAATATGGCTTAAAGGCTCGAAGAGAATACAGCTGCCGGTTTTGCCGTCGGCCTATAGAGTATCGAGCTCGCAGAATAATACAACTGTGAATATTATTAGCCTGGGTGACGTAACATTGAAAGGAAAAAGAGGGCTGCAGGAGATTTCCTTCAGCTCTTTCTTCCCTAGCAATTATGACCCGTCATATTGTTCTACGACAGCATTAAAAAGCCCAAAAGCTTACGTATCACAGATTGAAAAGCTGAAGCGCCGAGGAACAATAAAACTGATTATTACAGGCACAAGTATAAACTTCAGATGTACTATTGAGTCATTTGAATGGGGTGAAGAGGACGGAAGCGGAGATATTAAATACACCTTGACTTTTAAGGAATACCGTAGGCCGTCAGCAAGCAGCTCTGATGTAGTTGAATTTTAAGGAGGCCCCCGTGGAACGAGTAACACCTGAAAGAAATACGCAGAATTATACTGTAAAAGCCGGAGACACACTGGCGAGCATCGCCAGACGCCTAACAGGCAGCGCAGATTATTCAGCGATATATGAACAGAATAAAGATTTGATCGGCAGCAATCCGAACAATATAACTGCCGGTTTGGTGCTCCTGATTCCAGGCACCGGTACCTCAGACGACGAATGGTAGTATGAATATAGTACTTATAAAACCAACCGGCGAGCAATTTAATATCACACGAGCTGTGTCGCGCGTTACGTGGAGAGGTTCGGCTTCATCGGCAGCGCGCGAGCTCGCTTTTAGTTATATCAATGCGCCGTTTGACTCTTTCGGTCTTCCTAATATCAGCACTGGTGATATTGTTGCTTTTTCTGAAGCAGGAGACGAGGTCTTCTATGGCCAGCTTTTTGGCTCTGAAAGAAGCTCAGCAGTAGGAACAATCACATATAATGCCTATGACTATATGAAGCACTTGCTGGAATCGAAAGGTCAGTATAACTTTAAAAATATGACACCTGAAGCCATCGCAATGATGGTGTGCTCAGATGCAGGAATCCCTCTTAGAGTAGCAAATGGCGTTCCGTCAATTTATGTCACCGGTGTTAATATTGCGTCTATGATTTGCGATAATATGACGCTCTATGACATTATTATGGCTGCATATACGAAAGCGCATAGAATCACAGGAGACAAGTATTTTCCGATGATATACAAGCGCGGCCTTGGTATCTACAAGTCAAACTGGATTGTATCAGGCTTTGAGCTCGCGGATGATGAGAACCTAATGAGCTCTAGCATAAAAGAATCAATGGACGCGATAGTAAACAAAGTGAGGGTATATGACACGGCGGGCAATCAGATTGGCGAGGTTACAGACAATGACAGCCTCGAACTTTTTGGCACATTCCAGCAGATATATAAACAGGAAGACGGAGTTGACCCGGTTGTGGCTGCAACAAATCTACTGCATGTCCTTCCTAGCCAGAAAATTAATGTGTCATGTGTCGGTGATATTAACTGCATCAGCCATTATTTTGTCTACGTCAGAGACAGAAGCACAGGTCTTGTAGGGCGCTACTGGATTAGCTCAGATGAACACACTTGGGAAAACGGCGCGCACACTATGGAGCTTGAGCTCACATTTGACAGTATAATGTCTGAACGAGACGCTTCAGGAGAGGAGTAAGATGAGCTGGGATAATGATTTTGCCGCGTTATTTACTAGTAACGCAAAGGCAGGAAATATTTTACAGATTGCCACTATGCTAGGCCCGACGTCATGTAAAATAGGAAACCTGATTCTTTCAGGTCCAGATTTGTTAATCGCGGACCACTTGCTTCATAGTGTATGTACAGGCGTTAGCATGACAGCACCCGCAGGAGGCGGCCCCTGTACTGATAAGAGCACTTATATTTCAGCGCTTAAAGCTGGTGATCTTGTAGTTATAACGCAGATATCAGATGATAAATTTATTGTGCTTGAAAGGGTGGTGAGCACATGAGTATATTACCTTCATTTCTTTCAGCCGATATACAGCCAGCTGAAAGCACTGTTGCAGTACAGAAGATTCCAAAAGAATATGACATAGACTTTAGTACTGGACAGCTCACAGGCGAAACAGTAGAAGGCCTGGGGGCTTTAAAAGTATGGATATGGCACTGCGTACATAGCGAGAGATTTCGGTACGCTATTTATTCATGGCAGTTTGGTACTGAATTTGAGCAGTATATAGGAACCACAGTAAGTGACGAATATCTCCAGAGCGACTGCCAGGCAGAAATTGAAGAGGCTTTAATGGTTAATGATTATATTATAGGAATCGATGACTTTGAGGCCAATCTAACAAACGACACCTTACATATAAAGTTTACAGTAGAAACCACTCTTGGTGAGATAGAGGTAGACGAAGATGTTTGAAAATAAAACTTTTGATTATTTACTTGCTGAAGGCAAGGCGCAGGTAAGGCAGGACATGGTGACTGATGAGGGCTCACTGATTCATAACGCCATTGCAGCTCTTGCTTTCGAACTTGAAAAGTTTTACATAGAGCTCGACTGGGCGCTTAAACAATCAGACCCGGCCGCAGCAGATTATGAAAGCTTAGTTACTATGGCAGCTGCAAGAGCGATTTATCCAAAAAGCGCTACAGCCGCAATTATGAAGATTAAAACTAATGCGGCTTGCCCTATTGGTACCAGGTTCCGACTTGCCGGTTTCACATTCGTAAGCACAGCGCTTATTCCTGACGCAGATAATTATTCATACGCAGCTGAATGCGAAACACCAGGCTCCGCACCTGATACCTTACGAGGTACATGTGTTCTTGTTGATTACGTGCCAGGCGTAACAAGTGCAGAAATTGTAGACCTGCTGACTGCAGGTGAGAACGCAGAAACAAAAGAAGCCCTCTACCAAAGATATATTGACAGCTTTACTAGTTCGTCATTCGCCGGCAATATTACTGCGTACAAGACAGAACTTGTGAAGATTCCAGGCGTTGGCGGTGCAAAGGTCTATCCTGTATGGGATGGCCCTGGAACTGTTAAATGCGTAGTCATAAGTTCAGATGATGGCACTGTATCCGAGTTCTTGCTTCAGCAGATTAAAAGCGCATTTGACCCAGAGTCTGGCGACGGCTATGGCCTGGCACCTATCGGACATATATTTACAGTCGCTTCTGTCGCAGCGGTAACTATAAATATTGTCACTAGCATTGAATTTAGAAGCGGGTACTCATGGGCTACGTGTGAGGCAGATATTAAAGCCGCTATTGAGCGCTACCTCGCAAGTACTAGACATGCATGGAGCGCTGGCACGGAGTCAGACTATATCACAGTTTATATCTCAAGACTCGAGGCTGCTGTGCTTGACGTTGAAGGAATTAGAGACATTTCAGGAACAACAATAAATGGCGAAGCTAGTAATCTTGTGCTTGCGTCTGATGAGATTCCTGTATTAGGCGAGGTGGTGAGCACATGATGACAGTAGACACATTACACTGGTTCCCACTCCATATTCAAAATATGGACGCCTTTAAAGAGGTTGCGAAAGCATATGATTATCTGCTGAAAATAGCGGCGGATGACATATCTATTGTACTAGATAATCAGTTTCTGGACACATTAACAGAAGAGGGCGTGGCATTACGAGAGAGAATTCTAGGAATTGTGCCAGGGCCTACAGACTCTTTAGAAGAGCGCCGCCAGAGGATTAAAGGCTACTATGCGTCAGATTTGCCGTACACAGAAAACAAGCTTGACGATGTTTTGTCTGCTATGTGTGGCCCTGATAATTACTCGCTTGATGTTGATGGAAGTACATATAGCATCGTTGTAAAGATTAAGTTAAACGCAATAAACCTTGTCAATAACGTGTACGACGTATTATATCGAATGAAACCGAGCAACATGATGCTTACTGTTATCCTTATGTATAACCGTCACGAAATCCTGGCATTATATCCGCACTGTGTTCTAGCATTTTACACCCAGGGCGAGTTAAGAAACAAGGTACTCGAGATGAATGACCTTTGTGATAACGTTGCTAATTTTACCTGCGGCGATATCTATAATAAGGGCTATACATGGGAAATCATGGATACAATAGGAATCAGAAAGGTGGTTTAAATGAGATTAAGTAACTTTTTTAAGTTAAAACTTTTTGATGGATCGGATAAGTTAGATTATCGTGACATCAACGAAAATATGGGAACGATTGACGGAGCTGTCTTATCGAGAGAGGAGATTGCAGCATCTACAAATCTTAATGGAAAACTTCCAAGTGCAGCAGCATTTAAGTCACTAAATAGTGATTTAGTGAAAAAAGTAAAAGGATATCTGATTAATGTAAACGGAACTACTGATAATGCTGGAATTATTACTGTAACTGACACTAATATTGGTGATTTCTCGCAGATGCCTTATTGTGTTACTAATTACTCTCGTGAACTATCATATCCGTATAGTGTTACTTTAAACAACAGAACTGCCACATCTATATCGTTTAGAATTCGTAAAATGGCTGATAATAGCGCAGTTGGCAATACGGAAGTTTCATTTACTGCAATTGTTATTGGTTTTTAATCAGAAATCAAACTCACTATTTTACTTTTTCCGATACATAGCGATTACAGAGATTTCTCTATCATTAGCCAATGATTGAATCGGTGGGAAATATGCACGAGTTGTTGTCATTAATGGATCGCCTACGTAACCAACTCCAACCCATCCCAAAGTGGAGACTACTAACCACGTAACAAATACATATCCATTAATATTTGGTGCAGTTATGTCTGCGCCATAAGTACCACCCCAACCAGAAATCTCGTGTATTGTTGATGTAACTTTTTGAATTAAAATAATGTTACCTAAATCACTATTTAGTGGACTAGTTAAATTATTCGTAACCTATTAACCTAAACCTTTTAAGAGAGGTATTTATACATGATTAAGATTAAATACAATGACCTACCAAATATGGTAGAGTGTACATTCTCGAGAGTGAGTGACAATGTTGTTCAGCTTGAGGGTGGTCTTGAAAATACAAGTGGTTTTCACACATTCAGAATGGACGGAGAAACAGAGCTTGGTGATTGGTCTGACTTCACTACCATCTATCGTGTGCTTGAGGGAGCTGTACAGTACTCTGATAACGGCTCTGTATATGTTGAGCCCGTTCCAGAGCATGAGCCTGACATCGAGCCAATGCCTGACATTGATCCTGTTCCATCGCTTGAAGAGCGCGTGTCAGAGCTTGAAGAGAAGAATCTCGAGCTTACAGAAACAATCGACTCTATCCTTACTGATGTAATCCCTGCTATGTTTGGAGGTGACTTATAATGCCAAACTACACAAGCAATTTAAGACTTATTAAGCCATTAGAGAATGAGTTCTATGACATTAATGAACACAATAGCAACATGGATATTATTGATAAGGTTGTGAGTAATCCTAATTTACTTGATAATCCGTGGTTTACTATTAATCAGCGTGGACAGAGTGTGTATACGACGGATGGTTATTGCTATGATCGATGGGCGTTAGATTCAGCATCAGTAGGAAGTGGTGGTTCTGTTGGTGGAATTACCTTACTTGCAAGAGGTGATGGCTATTGTGGAATTCGTCAGAAATTAGATAGTCTATCAAATTTTATTGGCGCAGAAATGACATTTAGCGTATTGGATTCTTCACATCATGTTCATTCAATGACATTTACGTGCCCAAATAATGGCGATCCAAGAGTTGATAGGACTTTTACATTGACCAATGGTGTTACTTGGAGATTTTCAATCCAAGCAAATAATGGCATTTGGGATTTGCAGATAAAGAATAATACAAAAAATTCATCTGTATTTATTGCTATGAAGTTAGAACTTGGTTCAGTTAGCACGTTAGAAAATGATTCAGCGCCTAACTATGCAGAAGAGTTATTGAAGTGTCAGAGGTATTATCAAGAAATTGATTCTTCATTATTTAATTATTATTTTTATGATTTAAATCAGATTTGGTTTATAGCACCATTATCTGAACAGATGAGGACATCACCATCGGCAATTGCTAAAGGAACACCTAACATTCGTACAGGTGGTTCAGTTCAAAGTGGTTTTACAACGACTTTTTCCGGTAATTCGGTGGTGTCGTGTATTGCAAAAGCGGTAAAAAATTCTCACGCTATTTCAAACCCTGCGTTATGTAATATCCATAATGCCGTTATTGCACTTTCAGCAGATTTATAAGGGGGTTAAATAATGTCAAAAGTATATATTAATGTTGATTCAAAGAATCGTGTCATTGGTTTAGATGGTGGTTATTCTATCGCAAATGTCGATTTAGAAACATGGATTCTGATTGATGAGGGCGAAGGTGATAAATATAATCTTTGTCAGTCGCACTACCTTGATACGCCACTCACAACAGATGATGGTATTTATCGGTATAAATACATCAACAACACCATCGCAGAGCGCACAGAGGAAGAGATTAATGCTGACCGTGCAAAAATCCCTCCAGTGCCACCGACAGAAGCAGAGCAGATTGCTGGCATCAATGAGACAATCGATATGATTCTGACAGAGGTAATCCCGTCTCTGTTTGAATAAGTAACTTTGAAGCACTCATTCATCTGGGTGCTTCTTTAATTTTTTACTCAAGAAAGGAAATTAACATGATGATTACATTTATCGCAGAGCGCATCAAGGAAGCAACAGACAAATCTATCGAGCAGGGCAAGGCAAAATACAGAGCATATTTTGTGAACACAAAAATCTATGCAAAGTATAAGAGTGGCGTAGATACTATTCTTGAGACAGATGGTTATGGTGAGGTTATTGATTAATGATTGAGCGTTTAACAAAACTGATTGACGTTAAGAGCATCATGACTCTCGTGTTCACCTTCGTGTTTGCATACTTATCTGTAGCAGGTCACGTTAAGGTAGAGCAGTTCATTCAGTTATTTACTATTATTATCGGCTTCTATTTTGGAGTTCAGAGCACAAAGGAGAAATAATGAGTGTCGAAATTTCACTGCTGATAAGTATCGTGCTTTTCGCTATTTCATGTACTAATTTCTTCATCGGAAGAAAACAAGACACCAAGAAAGAAGTCGAAGAATCTGCAAGCCTTAAAGAAGGTATTCTCAAGTGCAATCTTAAACTTGATCAGATATGTTCTACTACGAACGAAACACGCAGCGACATAAAAAGCATGAATAATAAAATACAGGATATTGACTCAAGAGTCCTTATTCTAGAGAATGACGCAAAGGCTATGTGGCGCCGTATTGATGAGCTGAAGGACTCACGAGAGAAGTAAGGAGGCAGTTATGGCAATTATTATAGGCTCAGCCAGATCAGATGAATATGGCCGTTATACAGATGGCAAAGCCGGAGACCAGCGTCAGAGCAAAGTTCCTGACTATTCGGGTGAGGTTTCTCTCCAGGCCTATTATACACACTCAAAAGGCTGGTACGTGTTAAGACCAAAGGACCCGATACTTGCGACAAAAATCGCAGAGCGGATGTTTACCGCCTGCAATAATCCACACCTTGGGTACGACCAGAACGGACGTTTAGGTGTGATTAAATACGGCATTGAAACAAAAACCGACACTGAGGCCGACTGCTCTAGCCTTGTTAGAGCATGCGTAAAAGAAGCGTCGGGCAAAGACCCAGGTGACTTCTATACTGGTAATGAAGTAGCAGCTCTTGAGAGCACAGGCTTATTTGAGCCGCATTTCTCGTATACATCCATGACAGAGTTATTTGACGGCGACATTCTCGTTACCAAGACAAAGGGCCATACGGTTATCTGTGTTTCAGGAAATCCTAGAAAAGTAAATAAACCAAAGTACAAACCAAATTCTTGGTATTTAACAAATGGCCAGTGGTGGTACGCCGACAGCGAGAGCACATGGCTGCATGATACTTGGGCTGTAATTAATCACCACAAGTATTATTTTAATAGTGACGGCTACGCTGTAACAGGCTGGCAGATTATTGATAATAAAAAATACTTCTTTGAGAATACACCAGAGCATGGCCTCGAGTGTGCGCTCTACGTGACAGACGCAGACGGTGCTCAGGTGCATGGCGTATTTTAGGTTTAGTAAAAAGGGGCACGATTGATTCGTGCCCTTATTTTTATGCAATAGCGCACAGCGTTTTCGCTTAGTATCTGTGTACTATGTCAGCATACGTTTATTAGCAAATACGATATATTAATAATGTAAAGATTATTAAATCTGAGGAGGAAATCAATATGACAAGCAGAACATATATGAAGAAGAAAATCTATCTTAAATACAAACTGGCAGAATATGCGAAAGCGCACGGAACAAGCGCACCTGCAGAAATCAAAGCAATGAATAAATCAAAAGGGCTTGGAAGACCGGACTTCACAAAATTTAAGTCGTATGATGATGCGTGGAGTAAGTTATATAAGGCACTTGAATTTATAGGACTAGATTATTAAATAGGAGAGCCGACGTATTGCACAGCAGATTCGCTTAAACTCTGTGCGCTACGTCGGCTCTAATTTATTAGCAAATACGATATATTAATAATGTAAGGAAACTTACAAAATAGATTTAAGGAGGTGAATAAGAATGGCCGATAAGAAAAACGACCAGAACAAAATCTTAGAGATTATCGTTCTGGTCACTGCAGTTCTTAATTTCTTGGACGCAATCATTGAACTGCTCAACAAATAATAAAAATTAAATGTTGAAAGCCGAGAGGAGTTACCGCTCCTCTTGGTTTCACCATTTATTTTATCGTCCCATATTAAAAAAGTAAATAGGAAGGAGGATAAATTATGAATACAGCAGCTCTGATTTTAAATGCGGTAACGCTTATTATTAACTCACTTGTAATTATTTACATTATTCATGAATGGAGGAATAGAAGATGACGCTTAAAGAATTAAGACAGACTAAAGGCCTTACACTTAAGGCCCTGGGCGCAGCCTCAGGAGTGCATCCTGTAAAGATAAGTCAGTATGAGTCCGGGACACTTAATATTGAGAATATGTCACTCAAGAACGCAGCACGACTTGCCGACGCTTTGGGCTGTGACCCAAGAGACTTTTTGAAAGAGGGTTAACAATGAATAGAGAATTTTATAACGCAGAAGGCTATCCCGACCCGACTGCGTATCGTGCCATCAGTAGCCGCAGCGCAAGATGGCATAAAGCGAAGTTCTTAGTCGCTATATTCTTATTTATAACAAAAGAGTGCGGCTTTTTCGTCACGACTAGAATAGAACTAAGGGATATGCAGACCGGAGAGCTTATAAAGTAGCAGAGTAGCACTTCGTTTTTGAAGTGCTACACTAAGTGCTACCTGCCCGAAGCCTTGATTTTACTAGCTTTTTTAACCTTAGTAGCACTTGTAGCACTTTTTTCCTATAGACTAGGTAAATTTGAGAATTAGAGAATTATACATATTTCTCTAAATTCTCAAATTCTCCATTTTTAAAATGTATAGAAAAAACTGCTGCAACTGCTACTCTGCTACCGAGAGGAGAAAACTGAATATGTTGAGAGTTGAAAATATCAGCACCTGGGGCGTCTCAGGTGCTATTCGCGGTATGCGAAACCCGATGAACAGCTGGAGCCGTTCTGATACTGTATTCACTGTAGATAACGAGGCCGTGTTCAGATTAGGCGGCAATGACCTTGACCTTATGAAGCGCTTATATAAAGCAGGACCTGAACATAGAAAATACCTCAGAATGATTCACATACAAATGGACGTGACGGCACCTTTATATTGGTGGAAAGAATACGATACCTATAAGGTGGCTACTGCGTCTAATAGCTGCAGTACGATGCACAAGGTACACTCGAAAAAACTTACGCAAGAAGACTTCAGTATTGAGCATTTAGGCCACGTGTCATTGTCAGCCATGAGTGCTATCATAGATTTACTTAATGAAAATCGAGAACAATATTTGCGCACGAATGATAAGCGATACTGGTGGCAAATGATCCAGCTGCTTCCTGAATCATATAATCAGAAGAGAACGATAGATATTAATTATGAGACGGCTCTGTCTATTATTCATCAGAGGCGCGGCCATAAGCTTGATGAGTGGGCGGAGTTCGTTGGCGAGCTTGAGCGATTACCATTTGTGAAGGAGATTCTTGAGGATGATTAAGTGCGGGACATGCAAATTTTTTGAATCAACATTTTGCCTTTATTGGCCCTACACAGAGGAAGACGACGCAAGCTGCGCAAAGCATGAATTTAAGTATAAGAAGTGCAAAAGATGCGGCCAGGTTGCAGTACGAGGCGTGATATGTTTGGCGTGCGGCTATAAGGCGAAAACCTAAGGAGGCGTATTTCTTTGGCAGAGCAGATAGCCGAAACACTACAAATCTTACTAAGCAAGGCCCTGGAAAACGGGTCTACTGAGGCCTGCGTTTCCTGGGCCCAGGGCCAGTTCTCTATTGAGGCTGATATTATATTTAAAGTAAAGAAAATGGAGGAATAATAATGGAGCATTTAATCCAGTTTGGCGTAAATATTGACGACGAAGCGTTAAAAAAGGCGATAATGGTAAGCGCGTCAAATGTAGTTATTAAAGAGGTAAAAGACCAGCTGTGCATAGGCGCTGATTGGCGAAGAAGCGATAGAGTAAGACAAATAATAAGCGACGAGGTATTAAAGTGGCTTAATGATAATTCTGAAGCCATACTGGACCTGAGTGCAAAACTAGTTTCAGAGAAGGTTATGAGGTCAAAGGCAATGAAAGAGAAAATCATCAATCAGGAGTAGGCCATGAAAAGATTAAAATGTGAGTGCTGCGGCGGCAATCTGCGAGAGAATCCGCTGGCGCATTATTCATACGTATGTGAATACTGCGGTACAATGTATAAGGAAGAGCATGAGTATGTGCACAGAGTTGAGACATTTCAGAGCCCAGTAAGAATTTATCAAGCAGAGGCAATGATAGATAGACAAATTTACGAAAGTTGTCCGCAGGATGTTTCTGGTTACGCTATTAAGCGCCTTGCGCATGAACTCGCCGAAACCATCGCCGAAAACATGGAACTGGATACGGGTTACGACCCGCGTAGAAATTGCCACAGGGTGCGCGCTAGAGTAAGAATTGTGCCGCCAGGGCACTTATTTTAAGGAGTAGGACGTGAAAAAGTATCATTTTAGAATCGAGCATTATGAGGATGATGTACACACTGGAACAGACTACATCGGTAACGTTACAGAAGAAGAGTATCGAAAATGCTTGGCAGTTCTTTTTGATTTTGATGATTCAGACGCTTGGGAAGAGATTTATCAGAAGTATATGGAATTCAGAAAGGAAAAAACATGACAAACGAAGAAGCGATAAAAAGGTGCAAAGAACTGATAAGTCAAGATAAGGACGTTGTTCTTACTTATAATGCGCATATGAAAGCCGTCATACAACCTTATTTTGTTGACGCAATAGAAAAGGCAATCGAAGCACTTGAAAAAGCAGAGAAGTACAGGCTGCACGACTTGATAAAAGACCCTAATGATTTGCCAAACGATGGGGACACAGTAATGGGTATCAGTGCGTCAAAAAATGAATATACAGATATTTTTATTTATCACAAAGATAATGATTGGACTTGGGAGTATCGTGATTATCATGCAATGTATGCACAAAAGATTATAGCATGGAAATATATAGAACTATTTGAGAGAGGCGAGTAAATGTTCGATTATTGTTATGAATGCACCGCTTATGGCGACGATTATTACATTAATGACGATGGAGAGTTGAAAAAGCGTTGCAGTCAATGTTGGGTAATGATGGAGGGAGAAGAATGACAAAAGAAGTTACGTTTCATTATGGTGCGCTTGCTGACACATTAGAAGAGCAAGCAAATAGACAAGGGCTTACGCTTGGAGATAAGGCTAAAAAGTGGCAGGATGTATGCCATTCAATGATCATGGTATGGATTCACGGGCTTGCCACAGACAGCGAAAAAGATAAAATGATAGCTCGATTTCAGAAGAGGATGATTAAAGATTTAAAACCATTTGAGAAAGGAGAGTAAATGAGAGTTGGTGAAATATTTGACCCCGTAGAGCGTGCCAGAGAAAAATCATACAACGATGGGTATAAAGAAGGATTCGTTGATGGGTACAAAGCAAAGTGTAATGAATTAAAAAGATATGAATGGCATGACCTTCGAAGAAATCCCGATGATTTGCCACCAAACGAGCATGAAGTAGATATCGCTTATGAGAGATACGAATCTATGTATACAGCACGAGCAATATATGAAGATGGCACTGTACACAGTGAGGATTCAAGATATGTGTATGATGAACTCAATGAATGGTGTGAATATTGCGAAGATACAGATGATTATATAATTCCAAGAGGTTGGATTGAAGTTACAGCATTTGCGGAAAATATGGGATTAGTTGATATACCTGTTATTGCATGGCGCGAGCTTGCGCCATTTGAGGAGGAAGAATGACATACGAAGAAGCAATAAAAGAAATAAATGAATTCCTGATGGACGAGTACGGTTGCGCTACATTATCGAATGATTTTTTAAAATTAGCAGCCGAAGCGTTAGAGAAGCAGGTACCAAAGAAACCATTGACGCCAAGGCAGGAACAACCCAAAGGCGGAGTACTGATGTATTGCCATGGAGATAGGTGGTGTCCAACTTGTCACAGACAAATTCTAAACTACGATTTAGACAGTACTTCGATTAGGTTCGCAAGAAATAGACGAGTGTGCGATTGTGGACAGAAGCTCGATTGGAGTGAGGAAGAATGACATACAAAGAAGCAAAAAGATATCTTGAGAATTTAGTCGGTGATAGAAGCATGAGATATATTTACACACCTATAAAAACAGATGTGCTTATTGAAGCAATAGAAGCGCTTGAGGAAGTAGAGAAGCACAAAGAAACCTTTGAGTGGTGTACTGACTGCAAAGAGTATGACCAGAAGGGACATTGCTGCCATAGGTGGTGCAAGCAAATAAGAGATACTGTTGAAGAACTAAAACAAGAGGCAAACGATAGTAAGGTTTCGGCCTGTGAGGATAAGACTCCTAAAATGATGGCTAAAGGCCAAAGAATGACAGGAGAAAGCGATGACTTTGAGGCTGGGTACTTGGCCGCAGTGCAAGAAATGTACAACTTTATTCTTGATATTGAGTAAATTAAAAAGGCTTGCTGCGTGCAAGCCTTTTTCTATGGGTATAAATCTCTGAACTTTGCTTGTGTAGGAGAATACTGAAAATAATTGAAAGCATTCTGAATGTCCGTACCGCAATAGCGGTCATACAGATGAATGATATGCTTATTATATACATGGCTCATGCCATGCTGCATTATAATGTTTTTAACTTCTTCGCGAAGTTCTTTGATTTCTGAGCGCATATAAATACCTCCTAGATATTTGTTTCTTACATTATTAATTATATCGCTAGCGCTAATTAAAAGATGCTGACGTACTGCATGAGACTTAAGCGAAAACGCTGTGCGCTTTGTCGGCATCTTTTCTATAGCAAACACGTTAATATTATTAATGTAAAGATTATTAAACTTACGGAGGAAATTAAGATGATGAATACATATTGGGCACACAGCGGCAAACTTCAGGCGCAGTACGACGAGATGATGAACGCTGGTTTCAAGTTTACAAAGGCTTCAGAGAGAGCATTTCATACATATTATAGATACTTTAACGACGGCGATCTTCCTGGATTCGCAAGATCAAAATGGGAGCTTACAAAGAGTGGCCGTTGGGGAAGAGAACTGAATGCGCGCGGCTTAGAAGAGCTTGAAAGAAGAGTCGACGAGGCCATTGAGCATGAGTGGAAAAGATACTCAAAATAAAATAGGAGCCGTAAGGCTCCTATTTTACATTATGCATAAGTATAACACCTTTTTTAGTCGGAACTATTTTCGGGTGTTCGCTCAGTGCCACTAAAAGTGGACCAGACGAGTCATTTGACGAACTATAGCCCTCTCGGTCAAATTCGCCGATGGCATCCAAGGCCTGCTCGAGGGAAATCTCTTCAGAGTTCTCGTCCGAGATGTTATAGAAAATAATAATCTTATCTTTAAATATAAAGACCTTAGAGACAAAGGCCTTTATGATTCTGCGCCTATAGGCTTCGCTGTTTTCTTCGTCGGTTTGAATGAACTGCGTCAGGAAGTAATAGAGCTGTTCTTCTGTAAGGCCAAAAGTCTTAGTTTTCTGGTACGCAATTTCGCGCTCAAGTTCCAGCTTCTCAGACTCTAATGTTTCTATTCTCGCAAGGATGGTTGCCGTTGCCATGCCATGCTCGAGTGCTGCCATAAGATTCTTTATGGCCGTGTTATTCTCGCGTAGTTTTTTATTCAGCGCTGCAATCTGCTCTTCGCGGTCGTCAGACTCATTCTGGAGCTCCCATAACGTCCTAGAAAGCCTTTTAAGAATACTGTCAGACAAAATATAGTCTATCGTCAAATCTACGACCAGGGACTCAATATAGGCCTTCTGGACTGGCTTCTTATCGCAGGCTTTATCGCGCCTATACTTTGGGCAGTAATAGTAGTAATGCTTTGCGCCTGTTTTACTTGTCCCCGACACGCCATTCATTGCTGAGCCGCAGTGGCCGCAGAAAAGCTTTCCTGAAAGAAGATAGTCTGCTGTTGTAGCTCTTGTCACCTTGCCTGTCTGGCGTTTAGCTTTCATTTTCTGCGCTATAGCAAAGGTGGTTTTATCTATGATAGCAGGCACGCCGTTCTCAACATACACGCCAGCAGCGTTGTAGATGCCTATATATTTTTCATTCGATATAATTCTGTTAATTGAGTTCTTATTGAACGCATTGCCCCTGGACGTCTTATAGCCGAGCCCGTTTAAGTACTTGCATATATCGGCATTCGCCGCACCGTCCAGGTACATTTCAAATATTTTCCTCACGACTTCAGCCTGTTCTTCATCTATAGCATAGGTCTTATCAGGAGCCGCTTTATATCCGAGCGGAATAGAATTGCCAAGTACCCGGCATTTTGTAGCGCTTTCGTGCATTCCTCGTTTGACCTTTTGTGCCAGCTCAGCAGAGTAGTATTCAGCCATGCCCTCTAATAGAGACTCGAGTATTATGCCCTCAGGCCCGTCAGGAATAGACTCAGCCGCGTAGAAGAGCTTTGCGCCGGCCTTCTTTATTTGTGATTTATAAATTACGGAGTCGTACTTACTTCTTGAAAATCGGTCAGTTTTCCATACGACCACAGCATCAAATTTCTTCTGCTTGCAGTCGTCAAGCATACGTAAAAATTCAGGCCTCTGATCTGTTTTACCTGAGATATGGGTATCGGCGTATATCTGAACGACCTGAAGGCCATGCGCTAGACAGTAATTCGTACATTCTCGCACCTGGCCCTCGATGCTCTGGTCTGTCTGCCCGGACCCGGCAGAGTATCTTGCATATATTGCTGCTCGCATTTATTTCCCCCTCTTGCGTTTATTGCTTTCTTCTTCAGCGTTCAGCATAGCCTGGGTAACCTGGAGACGGCCGCGCATATCCAGACTGCGGTAGATTTCCAGGAGCTCTTCCTCTTCTTTACTTATAGTCATTTTAGGAACGAATGACGTTTTAATATCTTTTGCAGCAGTTTCTTCAATAAGTTCTTTTAATAAAGCCTTGATGTCGGTTTCAGTGAGAGAGAAGCCCTGGAACTGTTTACTGAAGAGATCTGCAGGCTTAATATTAACTTGAGGCCTATTTATTGCATTTTGATGTTCTTCTAGCTTGCTAGCTGGCTTCTCGGTGTCAGGCTTGTACCCATCTTGCGAGTTATATTTAAAGAATTCAGCCGGCTCTATATTAAGAATGTTGCTAATCGCCAAAATCCTTGACCTAGGAATATCAGAAACAATTCCCTGCTCATATTTACTAATTGTAGCGGTCGCCACGTTTAGCCTATTGGCTAAATCAGTTTGTGTCATTTCCAGCTCTTGCCTTTTTCTTCTTATTAGCTTTCCTATTTCATTGCTTTTATTTTCCATGTGTTCTCCTCATTAACAATAGTGTTAATTATTATCCTTATACGGCAATTATATCATGTTTTATGATAAAAGTATCAATTAACGCGAAAAAAACTTAAAAAAGCTATTTACAAAACATTTTACCCGTGGTATAAAAATAAGCGTACCAAGTCAATCAAGTGTATTTTATAAGCAGGAGGCAATACATTGAATAAAGCATTATTTATGGCCTGTTTAGTAAAGCACGGAGACACGCAGAAATCTCTTGCAGATGCGCTAGGCCTTAGTTTATCTCGGCTTAATGCTAAAATCAATGCAAGAGATGGCGCTGATTTCACGCAGACAGAAATGCAATGCATTATTGACCGTTATAAGCTGGGACCTATGGACACAGCAGAAATTTTTTTTGACCACTAATTAACTTGTGAAGTTAATTTAGTAAAATAATTTTCTTGAACATGGTAAATATAACAGAACGCATTGCATTAACAAGTCTACTTAAACAGGCAGGGGAATTTTTTGATGACCCCAAAAATCAAGAGGCCTTTGAGGCCTGGAAAAAATCTAAGGAGGAAAATGATGCAGCACATCACATTAACACTTCCGTTAACACCTGAGATTCTTGAGAAGCTCAAGGTATTCACAGAGGAGGCAGAAATCAAAGTAGCTCAGGACCCTGTACCTGCAAAGGTTGAGCCTAAGAAACAGGAAACCGTCGAGTTACCATTCGACGAAGAGCCAAAAGCTAAGGTAATTAGCAAGACAGACGTGAGAGCTAAGTGTTTAGCACTTAGCAAGGCAGGTAAGACCGACCTACTCGTTTCTATTTTCGGCGAGTTTGGAGCTAAGAAGCTTTCCGATATTAAGGAAAGCGACTACCCAGCTCTTATGGAAAAGTTAGGAGCTGCCAATGCCTGATGCGCATGCTTATTTATCGGCGAGCAGCTCGTCTCGCTGGTTAGCATGTACCAGAGCACCTGGTTTAGAGTCTAAGTTCCCAAATACGTCTTCAGAATTTGCTAGAGAGGGAACAGTCGCTCACTCACTTGGCGAAATCACAGCGCGTTATTTCCTGAATCAGCTTTCAGAAGTCGATTACGAAAACGAACGCGACGAGCTTTGCAGAAGCGATGATGGCAAGAAGTTCTTTAATCAGGAAATGCAGGAGCACGCCGTTGGCTACGCAGAACTTATTAAAGGAAAGGTTGAGACCTTAAAAGAAACCTGCGAGGACACATTCGCAGAGCTTGAGGTAAGAGTTAACTTTTCTGAATGGGTACCTGAAGGCTTCGGTACTTGTGACTGCGCAATTATAGCCGATGACCTGCTTGAGATTATCGACCTTAAGTATGGTAAGGGCCATAGAGTGCCAGCAGAGAACAATTCACAGATGATGCTTTACGCCCTGGGCGCTCTTAATGCTTACGGTGCCTTGTATGATATTAAGACCGTAAAGATGACGATTTATCAGCCTAGACTTTCAGGAGTCAGCAGCTCATTTGCAATATGTGTTGACGACCTTTACAAATGGGAGAATGAAGTAGTCAAGCCTATAGCGCAGCTTGCTTATGCAGGTATGTTAGACTTTGCACCAAGT
>JAGHTQ010000118.1 GCA_018065295.1 Candidatus Colimonas fimequi
TCTTGGTAAGATGGAATGGATCATGGTAGCTCTTTGGACTGTAATCGGTATCGTTCTCGCTATCGCAGTTAAGAACAGTGAATACTCACACGTAACTGAAGGCGAAAGAGAACTGCTGATCTACGGCGAAGAATATGCTAGACCAGAATACCTTAACAAGTAGGTTTAACAAGATCTTTAAAGTCAATATGACATAACATACTTGAGGGCGGAGAGTGTTCTTCGCCCTCAATGTATAAATTAGTGAAACTTTGGATTAATTTGGAGGTAACGGTATGCTCTCAAGAGGAGAAAAATTATTCTACGTACTCTCATTATTCTGCATAATTACAGGGCTTATGAGCATAGTCACATATTGCGTATATTTATCACATGGTGGCGTGTTAAGAGACGGAACAGTAATGAAGAGTTCAGAACTCATTACAGGAATCTTCGCATACTTAGCATTCAGAATTGTACCTGGTTTTCTGGGCTGGAAGGGATTTAAGAAGAGAGATGCAAACTTTGTCAAAGGCGCAATGTTGCTTACTACAATTGCTTTAATCCTTTCAGTATGTGCACAGCAGTACATACCAGGCATCGGAACAGGCCTTATTGTTCCTGGAGTTTATATTATTATTTGTGTCAGATACCTTGCAGCTCTCACTAAGGAGCAGAGAGATAAGGACAGAGAATTCCTCCAGGGACCAACAGATGGCCCTAGACTCGGGTAATGAGTTGAATAAAAGCTTATACTTTAAGAGCAAACAGCAATATTAATTGCTGTTTTTTTCTTTGCGGTAATACGAGTGTGCCAGTGCTTCAGCTCTGCCACCGCTCCGTTTTCATAATGTGCGTGTGCCAGTGCTTCAGCCCTGGCACCGCTCCGCTGCTGCAAAAACCAAAAGACCGAAACCTTAAAGGTTTCGGTCTTCTGGTTGTGTTAAGATTTAATCCCGAAGGATTAGGATAGATTGCTGTATTTAAGCTGCCCGATTGCAGACTCTTAAATAAGGCCCATGTCCTTATATTTGTTGTATTTTCTTGAGAATGTAGGCTGGCTGATACCCAGCAGCGCTGATGCTTCCTTAGTATTTCTTGATTTCTCAAGAGCAGACTTCATAAGAGAAGCTTCAACAGAGCAAACGATCTTATCCATATTGAAGTTATCGTCAACACCGCCACCAGCACCATAGCTATCGAAGTCAAGGTGCTCGATAGAAGAGAGGGCAGAGGATTCGTTAAGGATAAACTGTCTCTCAACGAAGTTAAATAGCTCTCTGATGTTACCAGGCCATTCCATTGACATGAGCTGGAATACAAATGAAGATGTAGCGTGCTTATCCTCTCCGTACTTCTCGTTTAATCTGTTAATGAGTAAATCTACTAAGCCCGGGATGTCTTCGCGTCTTTCGCGAAGTGGTGGAACCTTCAGAGAGATTACATTAAGTCTGTAATAAAGGTCTTCTCTGAATGTGCCTTCCTTAAGCATCTTAGGCAGATCTCTGTTTGTTGCTGCGATGATACGAACATCAACCTTGATAGTCTTAGTGCTTCCTACACGAGTGATTTCGCCGTCCTGAAGGGCACGAAGGAGTGCAGGCTGAAGTTCTATTGGCAGTTCGCCGATTTCATCAAGGAACAGAGTGCCGTTGTGAGCCAGTTCAAACATACCAGCCTTACCCTTAGGATCTGCACCTGTGAAAGCGCCGCCTACGTAACCGAAGAGTTCTGATTCCAGAAGGTTTTCTGGAATAGCTCCACAGTTTATTTTAACATAATTCTTGCTTTTTCGCTCTGAATTGTTGTGAATATACTTGGCAACAATTTCCTTACCAGTACCGGTTTCTCCTGTGAGGATTACTGTAGAATCCTTAGAAGCAACCTTAGTTGCCAGGTTAAATAAGTTAACTGTGCTTGGACTCTTGCAAACGATATCATTATTGATAGCAAGTTCCCCAAGATATCTGTTCTTGTAGATATTAATCAGTTCGTTGTTTCTGCGAGCTTCGTCTTCAAGCTCGATAATCTCTGAAATGTCTCTTAAATTAGTAACAACGGCGAGAACTTCACCATCGTCATCTAAAATAGGATTCCCGGTTATTATTACTTCCTTACCTGATGGCAGTTTCTCTGTAGCTGTTACTGTATTCTTAGTTTCAACGACCTTAGGTGTAATGTGAGTAGTCATGATGCCTGACTCCATTAATTCATCCATGGTTTTACCAACGTAAACATCTCTAGAATTCCCAGTAAGCTTCTCATATGCACTGTTAGCATAGAGAGTCATCCCATTGCGATCGGTAATATAAACACCGTCATATGAGTTTTCAATTATAGAAACCACGAAATCGTAGTTTGAGAATAAATTCTCATTCATAATAACACCCGCCAATCTATTTTAGCTGTGACATAGAGTTTATAAAAGGGCCGCCGTAATAACCGCGGCCCTAATTTTAATCATTTTAATCTATTACAGAGTACATACACAAGTATGTTTTGCTACTGAATCTGAAACAGTAAACTATGCTTCCTTAAGCATTGGGAATACGTGTTCGAATACAGCGATTGTTCTGTCGATATCTTCCTGAGTGTGAGCAGCTGAAAGATATTCTCTACCTCTCATTGAAGTCAGTCTTACACCGTAGTCTCTGCAAAGGTTGTAGAACTTGTCATACATATCGCTATCAACGTTATCAAGAACGTCTCTCCAGTCTTCTGGTGCTCTGTCGATACCGAACTGGAACTGTGAGATACCATTGTGGTGGTTAGCATAAGTCTTGATGCCGTTTTCCTTACCCAGTCTGATGAAAGCGTCGCAAAGCTGAGCGCCGAGAGCGTCCATTCTTTCATAAGTGCCTGGCTTTTCCAGTTCAGCGATAGTTGCCAGTGAAGCAGCTACTGCAACTGGAGTTGCGTTGAATGTACCTGATGGGTGGCAAAGTTCCATGTGTTCCTTCTTACCAGCGATCATTGACAGTGAGATACCACCAGCGATTGCCTTACCGAAGATACCGATATCAGGAGTTACGCCGAAGTATTCCTGAGCGCCGCCCAGTGACATTCTGAAACCAGTGATAACTTCGTCGAAGATCAGGAGAACGTTGTTCTTTGTGCACAGTTCTCTTACTGCTTCCAGGTAACCTTCCTTACCAAGGATAGGGCCTTCGTCACACATATAAGGCTCCATGAGTACTGCTGCGATTTCGTCAGCGTTTTCTTCAACGATCTTAGTCAGTGTATCGATGTCATTCCAAGGAGCGAGGATGATATCATCTGTAGTGCTCTTTCTCTGACCTGCAGTAGTCATGATTCTTGTGATGTTAGTTCTAGCGCCAAGCTGTTCAGTGTTGTCTGCGCCGATTGTGATCTTCTGTTCATCAGCCCAACCGTGATACTGACCTTCGAACTTAACGATCTTCATCTTGCCTGTAGCTGCTCTTGCAACTCTCCAAGCGTGCATGTTAGCTTCTGTACCTGATGACTGGAATGATACCATTTCAGCACATGGGATGATTTCAGTAAGCTTCTTAGCCAGCTTATACAGAGCTTCTGTAGGAGTTGAGAACTGTACGCCTCTTGTCAGCTGATCAGCAACTGCTTCGTTCAGAGCGTCTGGAGCATAACCAAGGATTGTAGGACCGAAACCAGCGATGTAGTCGATGTATTCGTTACCATCGATATCGTACATTCTAGCACCCTTACCTCTGATCATAGCGATTGGGTATTCTTCGCATGGTGCTACGTGGAATGATGAACTAACGCCGTCTACCAGATACTTCTTGCCTTCTTCGAATAAAGCCTTTGATTTTTCTGTTACGAACTTTTCCATTTTTATTATGTTTTGCAGCTATATTAATATAACCACAATCTCCTTTCTTAATGAAGTCATAAAATACATAACACAAAATTGTTTAAAAAAAGTTTTTGGTTTTGACACAATTCTTATATTGCAAGTACCGTGCCAAAATGTCAGATTATTTATTTGTGAATATTACTGGGTTTCAGGGTTTGCGTCCATATGTATTTATTCATTTCTGAATCGTCAGATAATTCTGTATTCAATTTTGAATAGACAGTAAATTATCGCCTGGAAACCTTGACGGTCAAAGGTTTAGATAATATAATGATTAGGCAATATTGCCCTTTGATGGCTTCGTAGCTTGGTCTGGGTCCTGCGCAATAGGACACCGTGAACCTTGTCAGGTCCGGAAGGAAGCAGCAATAAGCGGAAGCTCTTATGTGCCGCAGACAAGCCTTTTCCTACGCCTGCGGAGTCATCAGAGGGCAATTTAATTGCAGATTAACAATTACTCATATATAAATGGAGGCATTTATGTACAAGGCTCTATATAGAGAATACAGACCTGAAGTCTTCGAAGAGATGTTAGGTCAGGAGCACATAGTACGAATATTGAGTAACCAGATTGAAACAGACAGTACCAGCCACGCATACTTATTCTGCGGTACAAGAGGTACAGGTAAGACTACAACAGCAAGACTTCTTGCCAAGGGTCTCAACTGTACATCACCAGGATATAAGCCATGCGGGGTTTGTGATGCGTGTGTAGCGATAAAAGATGGTAATTATCTGGATGTAGTTGAAATCGACGCTGCATCAAACAACGGCGTTGATAACATCAGAGAGCTTCGTGAGAGCGTTAAGTATCCACCGGCAGCAGGTAAGAAGAAGGTCTACATTATAGATGAAGTCCACATGCTGTCAACGGGAGCATTCAATGCACTCCTTAAGACTCTGGAAGAACCACCAGAATACGTTACATTTATATTAGCTACTACAGAGCCAGAGAAACTGCCAGCGACAATTCTGAGTAGATGCATGAGACTGGACTTCAAACGAGTTCCTGAGAATGCGCTCATAAGCGGCATGGCAGACATCTGCATGAGAAAGGGTATCAACGTTACAGAGGACGCCCTGAGAATCATCGCAGCTAACGCAGACGGTTCCGTTAGAGACGGACTCAGCATTCTGGACCAGTGCATCGCAGGCGGCGATCTTAACGTAGACGCGGCAGACGTTCTGGATTTCCTGGGAGCATCAGGTGAAGAAACATTCATCGAGCTGACAGACCTGGTTAGAAGAGGCAAGACAGCAGACGCCCTGATTTTTCTTGCCAAGGCTCTGGAGGATGGTAAGGACGTCAAGCAGTTCACCAAGGACTGGGTAAACCATTTCAGAAATCTGCTGATGACTAAGTACATCGCTAATCCTCAGGATGTAATCAACATGTCCGTTGAGAACATCGAGAGAATAAGACATCAGAGCGAGGTTCTGGAGCTTGCGGATATCAATGCGGCACTTCTGGAACTCAGTAGAACATATAATGAAGCGAGACGATCAACACAGCCAAGAATTCTTCTTGAACTGAGCATCGTCAAGTTATCAACAGGAGAGACTGGGCCTGTTAAGGCGCAGGCCACTCCGTCAATTGCCAGGAAGGCACCGGCACAGCAGACACGAACTGTAGCTCCTGCGGAGCAGGCGGTTGATATTTTTGCAAAGGGTGCAAGTCAGAGCGAACCAGCAGACGCGCAGCCTGCGGCTGAAGGCTTCGACTGCGCTGCAGTCTGGAAGGCGGTCTTTGACGACGCAGAAGCAGGCAAGGGAAGCTTCTACGTGCTGGCATCTGATGGACGCATCACCAGAATCGGTGAGAACGACTTCTCAATTGAAGTAAGTAGAGCGTTTCAGGTAAGAATGGCCGAGAACAATCGAGACTTAATCGAGCGTCTCGTGGCAGAACATACCGACGGTAAACGTAGATATATGAAGATTTCAGTAGCAGGCGAAGGCGGTAGCGTGACAGAACCTACATATAATATAGATGAAACTGCACGCAAGGCTGAAGAACTTCTTGGAATCAAGGTAACAATCGGAGAATAATTACAGGAGGAATATATCATGGGAAAAGGAATGAGAGCAGGTAAGAGACCTAAGGCTAAGGCAGCAAGCCCACAGCAGCAGATGGCACAGATGCAGGCTATCCAGAAGCAGATGGACGAAGTGCAGGACAAGATCAATGCAATGGAAACATCAGCTTCATCAGGCGGCGGTGCTGTAACAGTAACTGTTAACGGTACTAAGGCAATCACTGATATTCAGATTAAGCCAGAAGTTGTTGATCCTGACGACGTAGAAATGCTCCAGGATCTGGTTATGACAGCTGCAAACGAAGCCCTCAGACAGATGGAAGAAATTTCACAGAATGAAATGGGCAAGTTCACTTCAGCACTTGGTATCCCAGGACTTTAAAGATGAGACAGTATCCTAAACCACTCAATAAGTTAATAAATGAACTTTCTCGTCTCCCAGGCATCGGTGGCAAGACTGCCCAGAGACTGGCTTTTCACATCCTGGCTATGGATGATAAGGACGTGTTTCAGTTATCAGATGCCATAAGAGAGGCTAAACAGTCAATGAGATACTGCTCATGCTGCGGTAATCTGACAGACGTGGACCCATGTGCCATTTGTTCAGACGACAGCAGAGATAAGAGCGTTATCTGCGTTGTAGAGAGTCCTAGAGACGTTGTAGCCATGGAGAAGATCCGTGAGTACACTGGTTACTATCACGTACTTCACGGTGCCATTTCACCTATGGACGGCATTGGCCCAGAGGACATTAACCTTAGAAGTCTTATCGCAAGACTTCAGGATGAGCAGGTTAAGGAATTAATCATTGCAACTAACCCTAATATCGAGGGTGAGGCTACTGCAATGTATATCGCTAGACTGATTAAACCATCAGGAATCAAGGTGTCAAGAATTGCTCACGGCATTCCTGTTGGAGGCGATCTTGAGTATGCTGACGAGGTCACTTTGCTTAAGGCTGTTGAAGGCAGAAGAGAGCTTTAAATAATTGAAATAAAGATTAAAATAAAGTCAAAATAAACTTGACTTTGACAGGGTGCTAATATACAATTATCTAGCGACTTTATGAAAACGATTAAAATCAAAGAGCTGAGAGATGCTCTTAATTTAGGTTGAACGGAGGATAACATATCATGAGAGTAAAGGTTATACTGGCTTGCACAGAATGTAAGCAGAGAAACTATAACACAATGAAGGAAAAGAAGAACAACCCTGACCGTATTGAACTGAAGAAGTGCTGCAGATTCTGCAAGAAGCACACTGTTCATAAGGAAACAAAGTAGTAAGGGAGATAACCATGGATAAGGGGTCAAACGAAATCAAGAGCACCACTATCGAGAAGAAGGCAGAACAGACTTCACAGGCTAAGCCTAAGAAGGAGAAGAAGGAATCCGGTATTGTTTCTTACTTCAGAGGCGTTAAGCTGGAGATGAAGAAGGTTGTATGGCCAACTCAGAAGGAACTTGGCTCATATACTGCCGTAGTTCTGGCTACTTGTATTGCATTTGCACTTCTTTTCTGGGGTGTAGATACAGGCGTACTGGCAGCTATTAAGGCTGTTTGTTTCTAGGAAATACGGATTTAGGAGCTTAACACGATGTCAGAAAACGAAAACAAGAAACTGGATTTAGAAGGTCTTGAAGGACTAAGAGGTGACGGCGAGGCAAGATGGTATGTTGTTCACACTTATTCAGGCCATGAAAATAAGGTAAAAGTTAATATAGAAAAAATCGTCGAAAACAGAGGTATGCAAGACCTGATTCTCGATATCGTAGTTCCTACTGAAGATAGAGTAGAAGTGAAGAACGGACAGCGTAAGGTTAAGACACGCAAGATGTTCCCAGGTTACGTACTTGTTAAGATGATCGTAACTAATGAATCCTGGTACCTGGTAAGAAATACTCAGGGCGTTACAGGATTCGTAGGTCACGGTTCAGATCCTATTCCTCTTACAGTTGAAGAAGTAAGAAGAATGGGTATTGAGAAGATTTACATCGATCTGGACGTGAACGTTGGCGATACAGTAAGAGTTATCAATGGACCATTCGAAAACTTCATGGGAGTTGTCGAAGAGGTTAACATGGAGAAGCAGACACTGAGAGCTAAGGTTTCAATGTTCGGACGTGACACACCAGTAGAACTGGATTTCGCACAGGTTGATACAATCTAAGAAATCCCTACTAGTAAATATTGACCCGATTAGGGAATCTTAAGAAAGGAGAAAATTCAGTTATGGCAAAGAAGATAACAGGTTACATTAAGCTTCAGATTCCTGCAGGTAATGCTAACCCAGCACCTCCAGTAGGTCCTGCACTTGGTCAGCACGGTGTAAACATCATGGACTTCTGTAAGCAGTTCAACGCAAGAACTCAGGATCAGCCAGGAATGATTATTCCAGTAGTAATCACAGTTTATGCAGACCACTCATTCTCATTCATCACTAAGACTCCACCAGCAGCAGTTCTTCTTAAGAAGGCAGCAGGTCTGGATCACGCATCAGGTGAACCTAACAAGAAGAAGGTGGCAACACTGACTTACGCTCAGGCAGAAGAAATCGCTAAGACTAAGATGCCTGATTTAAACGCAGCAAGCCTCGAAGCAGCTACTGACATGATTAAGGGTACTGCTAGAAGCATGGGAATCGTTATTGAAGATTAATTACGTGGGAGGCAATAAAGCCGATTGTACCACAAGGAGGTAAAAAATGCCTAAGAGAGGTAAGAATTACAAGGCTATTACAGCTACATTTGACAAGCACGAACTTTTCGACGTAACTCCAGCTATGGAAACAGTAGTTTCAACAGCTAAGGCTAAGTTCGACGAAACAATCGAAGTTCACGTTAAGCTTGGTGTTGACGGAAGACACGCTGACCAGCAGGTTAGAGGCGCAATCGTTCTTCCTAACGGTATTGGTAAGACTAAGAAGGTTCTCGTATTCGCTAAGGGACCTAAGGCTACAGAAGCTGAAGAAGCTGGCGCTGATTATGTAGGAGCAGAAGAAATGGCTCAGAAGATCCAGAAGGAAAACTGGTTCGACTTCGACGCTGTTATCGCAACTCCAGACATGATGGGTGTTGTTGGTAGACTTGGTAGAATCCTGGGACCTAAGGGATTAATGCCAAACCCTAAGTCAGGTACAGTTACTATGGACGTTACTAAGGCTATTCAGGAAACTAAGGCTGGTAAGGTTGAATACAGACTGGACAAGACAAACATTATCCACTGCCCAATCGGTAAGGCATCATTCGGACCTGAGAAGTTAGAAGAAAACTTCAACGCACTTCTGGGAGCTATCATTAAGGCTAAGCCAGCAGCAGCTAAGGGTCAGTATCTGAGAAGCGTTACATTAGCAGCAACAATGGGCCCTGGCGTTAAGGTTAACCCAGTTAAGATTGGATAATTGACACGGATTTGAAATCAAACAACCAAAGACAGCAGGAGGAGAAATCCTTAATCGAGAAATCCTGCCGAGGTACAATATAGATATATTGACCTCGCAAGCAGAATGCATACGAGGTCTTTTTATAGCGTACCTAGGTGAAGCAATTCACCACGATTCTTTAGAAAGGAGAACGCAATAAAAATGAAAGAAGCTTATATCCAGAAGCAGGCTATTATTGATGAAATTAAAGACAAGTTCGAGAGAGCTGAATCAGCAGTAGTTATCGATTACATCGGTATCACAGTTGCTCAGGCTGACGAAATGAGAAAGAAGCTGAGAGAAGCTGGTGTTGATTACACAGTATATAAGAACACACTCGTTAAGAGAGCTATCGCAGACATGGGTTATGAAGATCTGGCAGCAGTTCTTGATGGACCAAGTGCATTCGCATTCAGCTATGACGATGCAACAGCACCTGCAAGAGTTCTGAACGAATCAATCAAGGCATACAAGAAGATGTCATTCAAGGGTGGTATCGTAGAAGGCGATTTCTATGATAAGGACGCTATGCAGCAGATCGCTGACATCCCATCAAGAGACGTACTCATCTCAAAGTTCATGGGCAGCATCCAGTCACCTATCTCAAGCTTTGCAAGAGTTGTATCACAGATTGCAGAAGCAAAGGAAGCTTAATTTTAAGCGGTTTTACAAGAAGCATTCAATACATGTTGAATTAGCAACAATTTATTAAATTTATAAAGGAGAAATAAAATGAATATTGAACAGATCATCGAAGCAATAAAGAATATGACAGTTTTAGAACTGAACGAGCTGGTTAAGGCTTGCGAAGAAGAATTCGGCGTATCAGCAGCAGCAGGTGTTGCAGTAGTAGCAGCAGGTCCAGCAGCAGAAGAAGAAGAACAGACTGAATTCACAGTAGTTCTTAAGGAAGTTGGCCCAGAAAAGATCAAGGTTATCAAGGCTGTAAGAGAAGCAACTGGCTTAGGTCTTAAGGAAGCTAAGGCTGTAGTAGACGGCGCTCCTTCAAACCTTAAGGAAGACGTTGACAAGGCAGAAGCAGAAGCACTGAAGGCTGCTCTGGAAGAAGTTGGCGCAGTAATCGAACTGAAGTAAGATAACGACGTTAACAACCACAAGGCGTAGGAAATCCTACGCCTTTTTCTGTAATTAGAAGTCAAAGGAGCAAGGTATGGCACTATTTGGCAAAAAGGATAACACAGTCAAGGGATGGATGGTAGACGATGAACAGGTCGCTACAAATAGACAGCTTCTTGACGAGAGATTCAGCGAACTTTTTGAAGTTGGCGCACTCAGAGAAGTTTACAGAGGTCGCGTGATCAGCATTTATGCTGTAGCAGAAAACAGCTATGGATTCATTCCATTTGATCGTATTCTGGGTGAAGACGATTTCTGGTTTAACTTTATCGATGCATTCGATATTAAGAGAGTACTTAAGGAAGAAAGATATTTCGAATCTGTTCTGAACATGAGACGCAAGGAGAAAAAACTTGGAGCTCTGACAGATGAAACAGCAGAGAAACTCCTTCAGATGCATGATAGTTATCTGGAGCAGGGAAAGAAAAAGATTACTCCTAAGAGAGAAAATAACTTATTCAGAGACAAGTTATATTATGGACTTGAACGTCCAACAGAGATTTTTGATGAATTAGAGGATGCATTCCAGGCTAAGTTAGATGCAATGGATAATCCTGAACTAAGTGAAGAAGCCCCTGAGCAGGAAGAGGAATGAGGCTTCTGTGGTAATGTAACCGAAATTGCAAAAAATAATTTTCAAAAATCTTCAAAAACTTGTATACAATCAACATATAGTGGTTAAAACGAACGTGGTTACTGTAATTGGTGGAGACGTTCGTTTTTTTGGTGAAATTTAGAAAAAAACTCTTGATTATTTGACTGAGGTATATTATTATATTAAACTGACTTTCAATGGAATTCGTGAAAAAAACGATAAAATATAAGGAGTGATGACAATGCCAAATCCAATCCAATTAGGTAGAAAAGAGCGTATGACCTTCGGCAAAATCAACGAAGTAGCAGAGATGCCAAACCTTATTGACATCCAGACTGCATCCTACAAGTGGTTCGTTGAAGAAGGTCTTCGTGAGGTTTTTGAAGACATTTCCCCAATTAAGGATTACTCTGACAACCTTATTCTTGAATTCCTCGATTATACTGTAAGCGATGTTTCCAAGTATGACGAAGAAGAATGTAAGGAAAGAGACGCAACTTACGCTGCTCCAATCAGAGTAAAGGTAAGACTGGTTAACAAGGAAACTGGTGAAGTTAAAGAACAGGAAGTATTCATGGGCGATTTCCCTCTCATGACTGACAAGGGAACTTTCGTTTACAATGGTGCTGAGAGAGTTATCGTAACTCAGCTGGTTCGTTCACCTGGACCTTACTATGATGTAACTAGCGATACTAAGGGAAAGAAGAATCTGTATTCAACTACAGTAATTCCAAACAGAGGCGCATGGCTTGAATATGAAACTGACTCAAACGAAGTAATTTCAGTAAGAGTAGACAGAACAAGAAAGCAGCCTGTAACAACTCTCCTCAGAGCCCTGGGAATGGGATCAGATGCAGAGATTATTGACGTGTTCGGAGACGAGCCTAGACTCAGAAACACTCTGGACAAGGATACAACAAGCACTTATGAAGAAGGACTTAAGGAAATCTACAAGAAGCTGAGACCTGGTGAACCACCAACAGTTGATAGTGCTCAGTCACTGTTCAATTCTATGTTCTTCGACCCTAAGCGTTATGATTTGGCGAAAGTCGGAAGATATAAATATAATAAGAAGCTCGGTCTGTACAACAGAATTGTAGGCGTTGTTACAAACGAGGACATCTTCGATCTTAATACAGGCGAACTGCTGGCTGAAGCAGGTCAGAAGATTGATAAGGATCTTGCTCTGCAGATTGAAAATGCAGGTACACCATTCATCATGGCACAGGACCCTAACAATGCAGCAAGAGTTACTAAGGTTATTGGTAACAGATTCGTTGACCTTGACAAGTACATCGAATTCGACGTATCAGATCTGAAGCTGGCTGATAGAGTTTATTATCCAGTTCTCAAGGAAATCCTTGAAGAAAACGAAGACGAAGAATCAATCAGAACAGCACTGAAGCTGAGAAAGTTTGACCTTTCACCTAAGCACGTTCTGGTTGACGATATCATCGCATCAGTAAGTTATCTGCTCAACCTGGATTATGGTATTGGCCGCACAGACGATATCGACCATCTGGGTAACAGAAGACTTAGAACAGTTGGAGAACTTCTCCAGAACCAGGTAAGAATCGGTCTCTCAAGAATGGAAAGAACTATTAAGGAGAGAATGACTACTCAGGACATCACAGAAGTAACTCCACAGGGTCTGATGAACATTAGACCTGTAACAGCAGCTGTTAAGGAATTCT
>JAGHTQ010000025.1 GCA_018065295.1 Candidatus Colimonas fimequi
TTGCTTGCAACAGCGCCAGTTGCCAGTGGAGCAACCTTAGCAAGAGCGTCTGCATCGTTCTTAGCGATAACAACCATTCTAGTACCAGTCTTAACGCCCAGGTTGACCATTGGAAGGTTAACTGAGTTAACGATGTTACCGTTCTCAATGTAATCCATAACCTGTGAAACTGCCATTACTGCACAGTTGTCTTCAGCTTCTGCTGATGAAGCACCCAGGTGTGGGTAAACAGTGATCTGTGGCTTGTCAGCATTGAGGATAGCGTCGTCAGTGAAGTCTGTAACGTACTTCTTAACCTTACCAGCATCGATTGCAGCCAGCATAGCGTCGTCGTCGATCAGCTTGTCTCTTGAGAAGTTAAGGAATACAACTCCGTCCTTCATCTGAGCCAGTGCTTCAGCATTGATCATCTTTGATGTTGCAGCGTTAGCTGGAACGTGGATTGAGATGAAGTCACATACTGGGTACAGCTTAGCCAGGTCGTCAACAACCTTAACAGCTGGATCCAGGCTCAGTGCAGCCTTAGTTGTCAGGAATGCGTCGAAACCAACAACGTCCATTCCCAGAGCGATTGCTGAGTTAGCAACCTTAGCGCCGATAGCACCAAGACCGATGATGCCGAGAGTCTTGCCAGCGATTTCAGTTCCTGCGAACTGACCCTTGCCCTTCTCAACCATCTTGCCAACGCCTTCGTTACCCATGAGAGTCTTAGCCCATGCAGCACCTTCAACAACGTTTCTTGCTGAGTTGATCATACCAGCCAGAACCAGTTCCTTAACTGCGTTAGCGTTAGCGCCAGGAGCGTTGAATACAACGATACCTTCTTCAGCACACTTCTCAACAGGAATGTTGTTTGTGCCAGCGCCAGCTCTACCTACAGCCAGAAGATTATCTGAAAGTTCCATTTCGTGCATGTCGAAACTTCTCAGGATAATGCCATTAGCTTCGTTAACGTCTTCTACGATTTCATACTTGTCAGTGAGTTTGCCAAGACCTACAGGTGAGATCTTATTCAGTGTTCCAATCTTGTACATTGCTTTACCTCTATTTCAAACATTATAAATAACATAGTGCGTACCCTATATCAAAACTATCACCCATTATATCACTTTACCCTACTACAGTAAAGTGGTATAATTAGCCTAAATTCAAGGAGTTTCAAGGATATGAAGACTAGAAGTTGTATACATAGATTATCAATTATTGCCATTATTACGGCGCTGTTTCTTAGCGGAGCGGCGTCTTCTTTTGCTGCGGATAAATATCCAGATGCACCCAAGGTGGACGGCACTTCCGTGATCATGATTGATTCTGCCAGCGGCGATGTGCTTTATGCAAAGAATGAACGTGAGCAGCGCGACCCGGCAAGTATCACCAAGATTCTTACTTGCCTCATCGTTCTTGAGAATATGGACCTTGACCAGATTGTGACTATTACAGAAGATTCATCCCCAGTGGGAATGAATATCGCCATGAAGAAGGGCGAGAAGCTGACTGTAGAACAGCTTCTCTATGCTCTCATGCTCCCATCAGCTAATGACGCTGCCCGTCAGCTTGCTATTGCATGTAGTGGTAGCGT
>JAGHTQ010000007.1 GCA_018065295.1 Candidatus Colimonas fimequi
TAAAGCCGTCGACGTTAACATGTTTATCGATTACTGCCGCAAGTATAAGGTTGAAGAAGACGACCAGATCGTTGTATATGAGAACAACAACAAGACTCTTGCACGCAAGAAATCATCTGTTTCAGTGCTTTTCAAGCAGCTTTATAGAGACGAACTGGTTGATAAGAACATCACTGATGGATTCGACCCAATCAGAGTTCCTAAGGCTGGCGAACGTGAAATCAAGGCTCTCCAGGATGACGAAGTAATGATTATGCTTGATGCAGTAAGTACAGGCGCTAATCTTACTCCTAAGGAGAAGCAATACTGGGAAAAGACTAAGAAGCGTGACAAGGCAATTCTTGTTCTCTTCCTCACATATGGACTTAGATTATTCGAACTGCAGTCACTTAATGTTTCATCATTTAACTTTAATCGTGGCGAGTTCAAGATATATAGGAAACGTGATAAGGAAGCCATCATGCCGCTCAATAAGAGCGCAACTGCAGTAGTGCGCGATTATATTGACAATGAGCGTAAGAATGATGAGGAGCTGGATCCTTTGCATCAGGATGCGCTGTTCCTGTCACTTCAGGGTAAGCGAATGACCGAGCGTCAGATTCGTGAACTGGTTAAGAAATACACTTCAATCGGTCTTGGATCATCAAGACACGAGGGCTACAGTCCTCACAAACTCCGTGCCACAGCGGCTACAAGCCTTATTGGACGCGGCAATTCCATATTCGATGTTCAGGAGCTTCTTGATCACGAACAGGTAACTACAACTCAGCTTTATGCGGCGCATAAGATGAACGTTAAGCGTGAGCTTGTTAAGGATATGGAATGGGAACTTGAAAGAAAGGACAACAAATAGTAAATGCAGAGCAACACATATAAGTTATTAACTGAGAATCTGGGCATTAGCCCTAAGGTTCTGGAAATCATAGATAAGGCTGAAGAAGCAGTCGCTACTAAGTTTGAAGCCCTGGACGATATCATGGCTTATAACCAGTATAAGGTACTGGATGCTTTCCAGAAGAACAACATGAGCGACACTAACTTCGGATGGAATACTGGCTACGGATATGATGACGCAGGTCGTGAGATTACAGAGAAGATTTATGCGGATATTTTTCATACAGAGGCAGCACTTGTTCGTACTCAAATCGTTAACGGTACTCATGCGTTGACATTGACTCTTGCTGGTATACTTAGACCAGGCGATGAGATGATTTACTGCACAGGCGGTCCTTATGACACACTGGAATCTACAATCGGAATCAGAGACGCAGGCAAAGGCACACTCATGGATTTCGGTATCAAATACAAGCAGGTTGAGCTTAAGGAGGGTCACATCGACCTTGAAGAGCTTGGCAAAACCATCGGTCCTGACACTAAGATGGTCTGCATTCAGCGCTCAACTGGCTATGGCTGGCGCAAGGCTATGACAATCGATGAGATCGAAGAATGCTGTAAGCTTGTTAAGTCAATTAATCCTGAAATCATCATGATGGCTGACAACTGCTACGGCGAATTTTTAAGCGTTAAGGAGCCTACAGACGTTGGCGTTGACGTAATGGCCGGCTCACTTATTAAGAATCCAGGTGGCGGCCTGGCACTTAGCGGCGGTTATATTGTAGGAAGACAAGATCTTGTCGACCTGATTTCTTATAGACTGACAACACCTGGTATCGGCGGCGAATGCGGACTTACGTTCGGCCAGACACGTACAATCCTTCAGGGAATGTTCATGGCACCAAAGGTAGTAAATGGCGCTGTTAAGGGTGCAATTCTCTGCGCGAAAGTATTCGACATGCTGGGCTACGACGTATGTCCAGAGGTTGACGATATCAGAAGCGATATTATACAGGCAGTGAAACTGGGTTCACCGGAAGCAATCATCGCGTTTTGCAAAGGTATCCAGGCTGCTGCACCAGTAGATTCATACGTTACACCGGTTCCATGGGACATGCCGGGCTACGAATCACAGGTAATTATGGCCGCAGGCGCCTTCGTACAGGGTTCATCCATTGAACTTAGTGCAGATGCACCGATTAGAGAGCCTTACATTGTATATTTCCAGGGCGGACTTACTTACGAACACTCTAAGTTCGGTGTGATTAAGGCTCTGCAGCAGATGTATGATGAAGAACTTATTAAATAGGATTTGAACACATAAAATAATTATGTTAACTATAGGAGGAATACAGATGGCAAATGAAGTAATTAGCGCTCTTATGACAAGAAGAGCTATCAGAGCATTTAAACCAGAACAGATTACAGATGAAGAACTTATGACTGTTCTTGAAGCTGGAACATGGGCTCCATCAGGCCGCGGTATGCAGTCAGCACAGATGGTTGTTGTTCAGAACGAAGAATTAATGAAGCAGATCGTTAGAATGAACGGTGAAGTTCTTGGTGACACTAGCAGAAATCCTTATTATGGAGCACCTACAGTAATCCTGGTGTTCGCTCCAGAAGACAGAACAACATATGTAGAAGACGGTTCATGCCTCCTTGATACTCTTATGGTTGCAGCTGAATCAATCGGACTTGGATCATGCTGGATTCACAGAGAAAGACAGATGTTCGAAACAGAAGAGGGTAAGCAGCTTATGGCTCAGTGGGGTCTGGCACCTGAAATGAAGGGTATCGGAGCACTTTCACTGGGATATATTGAAGGTGAGAAGCCTGAACCTAAGCCAAGAAGAGAAGGTTATTACACTATTATTAAGTAATTAGGCATAATTACGAAGGCCCATACCATTATAACGGTGGAATGGGCCCTTTTTGTTCTCTATTTTGCGAACATTTGTTTATATTTTCTGTTGACAGCGAACATTTATTCGTCTATAATGTGAACATAAAGAACAAACGTTCCGATAGTAGGAGATACGCAGGGAACAGGAAGGTGGTAACATCATGACAAATACTAATAGAAATTCAGATAGAACAACAAGAGCTGCACGCGGCAAGAAGAGATATAGAATCAAGTCACCAATCAGATTTATCACATCAATGGTAATCATCATTGGCTTAATCGTTGGTATTGGATCAGCTGTTATGGGTTTAAATGACTCAGTAGCACTTACTAAGCACGAAACTGTAAGCGAATATGTAGACGCTGGCGAAACTTTATGGAGCATCGCTAAGGAATATAAATCAGAGAAGACAGATACACGTGAAGCTGTTTATGAGATCTGTAAGATCAATAACATTAAGGCAGATGACTTACAGGTTGGCATGATCATCCAGATTCCTGACAATATTTAGTCCTAATCGAGTGAATTTACACTCGAGCCAATATACGCTGTTTTAAGGCGAAATTGGGTGGACCCATATATCAAAGAGCCAGAATAAAAACGCTTAAATCGAAGATTAGAGCGTCGAAATTTTAGACACACAACAAGTTAAAATAGAAGAAGCCTCCGTAAGAAATTACTTCCCCTAAAGTAAACGAAATATCCTGGGAGGCTTTTTTTATTGGAGAAGTTTTGATATTATAAGCATAGATAAAAGCGCTGGAACCCTTGAAATAGCTTATTGGGGGCGATTTGGGGGCTTACGCCCCTATCTATTCCCAAAATTATGATTATAGGAATAGTTATATATACCTTTCCCTTACAATAAGTCTTTCGGGCAAATAAATAGTCCCCTCTACTTTCTCGTAGAGAGGACTTATTTTATTGGGTATTTTTATTTCTCGAAGTTCATTACCATATTCATTGCTGTGTAGTCCAGCTTAAGAACACTATCTTCAATTGTGAAGTTAATTGTCTGATCAGTGTCATCTGATAATGTATATGTACCATCTTCATTCTTAGTTACAGTACCTGCACCATCTTCACCGCCAAATGCGAAGTTTGCTGAGCCATCTTCGTTAATTGTGAAAACTGGCATTTCGTCCATAGCTGTGCTCAGGTCTTCAGCAGTTAATTCCATACCTGCATATTCTGCGCCTGTTAAAGTCCATGCTCCAACTGCATCGTCTCCAGCAAGTGGTGGTTCTGCTCCGCATGATACCAGGAACATTCCCATTACCAGAACCAGTGCTGCAACAACTGAAAGTTTAGTAATCTTTCTCATACCTATCTCCTTCTCATTTACAATAATTACAATTAATTATAAC
>JAGHTQ010000059.1 GCA_018065295.1 Candidatus Colimonas fimequi
GCTCCGTACTGTTCCAGAGTCAGGTATGGACCAACTTCACCAACCATGTTTGAAATCATTATGACTGTGAAGCTGCTGATTGTGTTAGGACCCTGTGTTGCGAAGTAGATATCTCTTGTATTCATGCATACGTACATGAGGATACCTTCTCTTTCTTCACCGATACCGAAACCGTTGTAAGCGAAGTAATCATCCGCTGCCTGTACTACTGTAGGCTGGTCAAATGAATCTGTGAAACAGATAGCTACGTCCATCTGCTTCTCTTCACTCATTGCATCCAGCTGCTCCAGAATGCGCTTCTCCTGGTCCTTTGTGAGCAGGTCAGCATCATCAACCAGTCTGTCCTTGAGTCTGTGGTCAGGGACAGTCTGCTCTTGCGTTGGAAGAGTTTCGTCAACTGGTTCAGTGATTTCTGGCGCCAGATCTGTGAAGTCTTCTGAGCCTTCAGTGTCCTTGAATTCGCCTGATGCGATCAGCTTCTTCTCAGCTAATGCGAAGTAGTCAGCTGCACCCTTCTTATAAGTGTCTGCCGCATTATACACTTCGAATAATTCGTCAAGCGCGTCGTCGTCAAGGATCTTATCAGCCTTGCCGTATGCCTGTGTTGCCACCTTATTGTTATCGATGTTGTGAATCATGATAACAGCATCGTCAGCATAGTCAGCCTTGAGTGTATCCATAAGTGATGATGGGAGCTGGTCTCCTGTTGTGTCCATGAATACCAGATCGACACCTGTCTTATCAGCGAAATCCTTGGCCTGAGCGTTAAGTTCCGCTTCACTTGCTAATGTAATTTTGTCCGCTTCATCGATGACATAGGCCTTCTCAGCTGCCATTACTGGCACTGCCATTGATAAGACCATGATGAGTGACATAAGTATTACTAATAATTTCTTCATTATGCCACCTCCTAGAACATGAATCCCGCAATAGCGCCGATAACTGTACCGATTGCTGTGATGATACCTGTGTTGATCCATCTCATGCGGTTTGCCTTCGCCTTATCTTCAGGCAAAGTATCACCGACAAACTTGCCAGTCTGACCGTTCATTGCGTAAGTGTAAATCTTGTTGTGCCACTTAACTGTCAGAATCCATACAGGATAGAGCGCGTATTTCGCTTCACTGTCCTTAAGTCTGATGCTTGAGAACTTACGGTCAACACTGTCGAAATGTCCCGGAATATCTCTGCGGAAAATCTCCCCAGTACTTCCTCTAACACGTCTCTTAATGTTGTCGATACTGTCATCTACTGTAACGTCGTATTTATCTGCCATGTATCCCGCCAGATATGCTGTCTGGAATGGTACTGCCTCGCTGTAATCGAAAGGTTCAAGTGACTCCATCAGGTCGTCAGCCATCTTGCTTGAGCCGTCAACTGGAATAGTGTCAAATCCAATTGAACCAGACTGGTTAACTTCATAAACAGCTGTTTCATAGATCATGTAATCGCCTGATCTATGGCTTGATGAGTTAGTACATCTATATGACATATCTGCATCGAGAGATACGTCAAAGAGCCAGAATGGTACGTATACGCCCTTGATTTCGTCGATCTTGTTCTCGTTTACGAACTTCAGGTCAAGAAGCTTCTTGCCCAGAAGGTGCTTCTTGAATTCTTCCTTCGCTCTAGCCTTCTCCAGCTTAAATGGGATAACCACATCAGGTCTCAGGGCACCTGAAAGTTTCTCCTTGCGGACCATAATGCTGTCGCAATATGGACATCTAGCTGATGCCAGGTTGTCGTCACCAACAATTTCACCGCCACATGATTCGCAAAGGAATACATTCAGCGCTTCCATCTCGCCGTCAGCCCACTGGGAGCCGGCTTCTGTATCGAAGTCGAACTTATCATCCTTGCGAGTGCCGTCTACTTGTGCATCTGACTTGGCACCTTCTTCACCACTGCCCTTCTTAGTTTCCTCTTTATCTGCGAAATCTGCGATTTCGAAAACAGAGTCACAGTACGGGCACTTTAATTTCTGTTCTTTAATATTAAACTCAAGTGCGCCACCACACGTTGGGCACTTATATTCCATAGTAGCCATGTTTACCTCCGGAATGGTTTAAATTCAGTATTCGCGAATGCTTCGCTGGTTACTATTCTGGCTTCTTAGCACCGCATTCTGAGCAGAACTTACCAGTGTTTACTGCGCCACATGCACATGTCCATCCAGCTGCTTCTGGCTTCTTAGCGCCACATTCTGAGCAGAACTTGCCAGTGTTTACTGCTCCGCAAGCGCAAGTCCATGCGTTAGGATCTGCTGCTGGTGCTGCTGGTGCTGCTGGTGCTTCTGGTGCTGGAGCGATACCGCCAAGTGGTGCTGAACCCTGTGCTGCTGCGTACATGCCAGCCAGGTTGCCACCTGCGTTCTGAGCCATACCCATGCCCATGAATGCTCCCATAGCGCCGTTCTCGTTTGCTGCTGCTGATCTCATAGCATCTGCTGTAGCTGCAGTCATAGTTGCTGCTGCCATACCCTGATTCTGAAGCGGTACTGCTGACTGCAGATCCTGAAGTCTCTTAAGGTCGCCTTCTGGAATTGATACTGAGTTGATACCAAATGATACAACCTGAACACCTCTCAGTTCTGCCCACTTCTTGGACATAACGTCGTTGAGTGCGTCTGCGATTTCAACTGTGTGCAGCGAGAGTTCGCTGTATCTAACACCGTTAGCAGCCAGCTGACCGAATGCTGGTGCCAGAGCTGTCAGAAGTTCACTCTTCATCATGCTGTCAATGTTTTCTCTTGTGTAATCATCTGATACATTACCGCAAACGTTCTTGTAGAAGAGCATTGGGTTAATGATCTTGTATGAGTATTCACCGTTGCACTTCAGCTGTGTATCAAGCTGGAAGTTCAGCTGTCTGTCGATAATACTGAATGGAATAGGGTTAGCTGTACCATACTTGTTGCCGATGATTTCCTTAGTGTTGAAGTAGTAGATTCTCTGATCCTTACCTACGCCACCACCGAATGTGAAACGTTCGAAAGCGTCCTTAGCTGCGCCCTTGAGGCCTTCCTTCAGATCGCCTACGAAGATTGATGGTGAAATCTCATTGTTATAAGTGAAAACGCCTGGTTCTGCACATAATTCAACGATTTCGCCCTGTTCTACGATAATCATGCACTGTCCATCTGCTACTGCGATGCCTGCTCCGTTAGTAATAACGTTGTCTTCGCCGTGCTTGTTTGATGAACGTCCTGATGCCTTCTTCTGTCCCTTAACTACGAGAGTATCTGCATCAAGTGCTTCACAATAAAAATAGTCTTTCCACTGGTCTGCCAGTACGCCTGTTGCTGCGCCAACTGCTGCTTTAATAAGTCCCATTTAATTCACCTCATCATTTCTTTGAATAAACTGTAACTACTCTTTTTCTGGCAATTGAATTTCTATCTGTTCTGTGTACAAAATATCCTCGGTTGTCTCTTCAACTGCTTCATCTAATACGCCTTCAATATCCTGAATTTCAGGAAGATCCTTGAGAGTCTCAAATCCGAACTCCTGAAGGAACTGATCTGTAGTTCCGTATAACATTGGACGGCCCACTGCATCCGAGCGTCCCAGCTGAGCTACCAGATCCTTCTTCTGTAATCCCTCAATTACCCTATCACATTTGATACCACGGATAGCTTCTATCTCGCCCTTAGTCACCGGCTGCTTATACGCTACGATGGCCAGAACTTCAAGAGCTGACTGTGATAATCTCTTATGTTTAACAGGAGTGCAAAGTCTCTCGATATAATCTATATTTTCTTTTCTCGTTACGAACTGGAAGCTCTTGTTCACCTCGCGGATAACGATGCCGCGACCTTCCTGTTCATATTCCTCTTGCAATTCCTTGCAAAGGTCATAAATCTCTTTCTTATCAACGTTGAATATCTCCGCAACGGACTTGATGTCAAGTGGGTCGCCCCAGACAAACATCATTGATTCAATCGCTGACTTAATTGTTTTCTTACCTGCCATTAATTGATTCCTCTATCTTCACCGAATAAATCATCGGTTGGTTTTATCATAATTTCGCCAAACAGTTTCTTCTGCTCTGCATCAAGCTTATGTGACTTCATCATCTCAAGAACAGATGAGAATGTAACCGCCACATCGTACTTATCTGTCTTCTTCTGAACCAGCTGTCTGAAGTCAGTTTCCTTCATGCCACATTCTCTGAAGAAGGCCTTGATTTCTTCCATTCTCAGTTCATTAGTAAGCTTCTGCTTCTCGCTTCTTCTGTGGTGCTCCCTGATTTCTTCGAGTCTCTTCTTCTTAACCAGGAATTCTTCGAATGCATTTCTGAACTTATCAACATCAAGGCTCAGATAAACATCCGGCTCACCTGTGTATTCGCTGAGATCTTCCTGTGGCTTGGCAATGCTCAGAGCTGTTTCATCTCTTCTTGTTTCAAGCATCTGTGAGATTGACTTGTACTTCTTGTATTCCAGAAGTTTCTGAACAAGTTCAGTTCTTGGGTCCTCAGGAAGTTCTGTAACTCCATCCCCTGCAGCTACCATTCTTGGCAGGAGCATCTTGGACTTTATCTCCAGAAGTGATGCTGCCAGAACCATGAATTCTGCGCTTACAGTGACGTCGGAATCTCGCATCTGATTGACGTAATCTATATATTGATTTGTTATCTCAGATATCTTAATGTCGTAGATATTCATTCGCGCATGCTCGATTAAATATACGAGCAAATCGAATGGTCCTTCGAACACATTAAGCTTAACTCTATAGCTCATCTATTTCCTCCATAGTCCCTTATATTTTATCATACAATGCGATATAATTACCATATAAATAAAGGAGACTCAAACCATGATATTTTATGACGTAAACGCATTTAGTTCAGATCCTGCTAGCGGCAATCCCGCTGGCGTAGTGATTTGCGATAATAATATACATCCTTCAGACAACCAGATGCAGCAGATTGCTGCAGAAGTTGGCTATTCAGAGACAGCGTTTCTTGTGGTAGATGGCAAGCATGTTCACGCCAGATATTTCACGCCTGTAAGCGAAGTCGACCTGTGCGGCCACGCCACAATTGCATCGTTCAAGGCTTTGCTTGATGCTGGCCTCGTAAGCGCAGGCCAAGACTACACACTTCACGCGAAGGCCGGTCTTCTTAACATTAAGGTGGAGCACAATTTCATTTCAATGGAAGCAGCACCTGGCCGCGTGCTTTCGACAGTAAAGAATCCAGACTCGCTGAAGCTGATCTATGGGTCACTGGGTACCGACTACAATCCAGTGAAAATCATGCCTGCATGTAACACGTTCATAAATATGGATCCGATGGTCGTAACTGCCGGCGTACCATTCCTGGTTGTTCCTATTAACGGCGAGAAGATTCTCGGCGAACTGAAACCAAATCTTGAGTTAATCCGTGAAATCAGCATCGGCCTCAAATGCTCCGGCATTTACTGTTTCGCATTCGAAAAATACGATGTGGGTACGATGGCTCACTGCCGCGGTTTCTATCCACTCCTGGGCATAGACGAAGAATGCGCAACAGGCACAGGCGTTGCAGCGCTTTCCCACTACCTTAACGGCTACGGAATGCTTCCAGCAAACCGCGAGGCCCTCTACATTCAGGGCGAAGCCATGGGCCGTCCATCACAACTCACCGTATACATCAAACAAGACGCACAAATCGTCAACGGGGTCTCAGGCCCATCAGATGCTCCGAAGCATATACTGGTTGGCGGCGATGCTGTGATTGTTAGCAAACATGAGATTAGCATCGATTAAGCGCGACTATGGACATTTGCGCAGGCTCGCGCGGGGGCAATTATACCTACAGGGCACAGCTGAGTGACGCTAGGTATATTCCTGATGTTAAATCAACCTAAGCTTGCAAAGATCAGCCTCAAAAAAAGAAAAAAGAACGGCGAACCGTTCTTTTTTGCTATTAGTAAATTTATAATTCAGTTTCACTATTTACGTTGATAATGTTGCGCTCTGCAAATAGTCTCTGATACTTCTCATCAGGTGCTTCATTGGTAACGACGATATGGTAATCGTTCAGCTGAGAATAAATCATCAGTGAAGTTTCACCAACTTTACTGTTATCCACAAGCAGAATGTGGCGCATGCTCTGCTTGAGAGCAGTCTCTCTAATGTCATTTTCTTCAGGAACTGATGTGAATACGCCTTCTTCGTTAATTGCGCTGCACGCCATGAACGCCTTCTGAACGTGCCATTTCTTCAAGTACTGAATACAGTCACTACCAACTGTTGATTCTGATCCGCTCTGAACCACACCCGGTAGCATTATTGTCTTAATATTATTCATCGGCATAAGCTTCACAAGCAAAGGAACGCTGTTGGTAATTACAGTAACGTTCTTCTTGTTCTGCATATAATCCGGCATATACTTTGTTGTTGTGCCACTATCAATGTAGACTACGTCGTTATCATGTATAAGATTTGTTGCTAGCTGTGCCACCTGACGTTTATCCTCTGGATGTTCAACACTTCTTCCATCGTAAGTTGCAATACCACGAATCTTCGCATCAAGGGAATCCACAGCCATTACACCGCCATATACTTTCTTGATATTGCCACGTTTAACGAGTTCGTCCAAGTCACGTCTCAGCGTAACCTTTGAAATGTTAAACACATCGCAAAGATGATCAAGAGATGCACTCTGTTTCTCAATAATATACTGTTCTAATTCTTCAATTCGTTTAGCCTTCACCACAAAGTTCTCAACTTTCGTATTTTTTCGTTCTGATTATACATCAATTGAACAAATTAAGCAATTGCAGTGACAGCCTTACGCATTCTGCTAACATGGACATCCGCAGCTACCCTTGCAGCCATTTCGTCGCCTCTTGTCAGCGCATCGATAATAGCCTTGTGCTCAGCATCAACGGAATTAATTCTGCCGAATACATCCGCGTGCACATATCTGTATCTGATAAATGACTCATGAAGCCGCTCTATCATGCTAGTTAAAATCTCATTGCCACATGCTTTAGCAATTGCCCTATGGAATTTCGTATCATAGTCAATCATCGCCTCAGCATCACCTGACACAGCAGCTTCATTATATCTAAATGCAAACAATTCAATTTCGTCAAGCTGAGAAGGTGTAATCTTCGCTGCTGCAATAGCCGCAGCCATTCCTTCCATGTCCTGACTAACTTCCAGGATTTCAAGTACATCCTGCACACTTATTGTTGCCACATATGCCCCGTGGCGAGGGTTTATACGAATTAGGCCTTCTCTCTCCAGTTTACGAGTTGCTTCTCTTATTGGTGTTCTGCTAACTTGAAACAATTCGCAAAGAACGTCCTCCATAATTCTCTCACCAGGCTTAAGCTGTCCAGTGATAATCATTTTTTTCATTTCTCTGTAAACCTGTTCACAAAGAGATAGCCTATTAACAATCCCAAAGTCAATCATTTCCAATATCCTCTTATGATGAAACCCGCGAATCCTTTTCGCGGGTTTCATTGTCACATTTACACATCAAGGAGCTATTTCGTATTTTGACCCCAAACGGGTCATGTAGTGTAGTTGGTTGATAACCTTGTTGGTATATCTTGATATAAATATTATCACTTTTTGCTTTTTTGTCAACACTTTATCGCGAATTTCTTCAAAAAATGATAAAGTTGATGATAAACTTTATCATCAACTTTGTTTTTCACATATATTTATAGACATTTGTGTTCTAAATGTATCTTTCTATGATCATGTTTATATGATCTTCCCACTCACGCTCACCTGGATAATTGTCAATCTGCTGTCTTAAGTGAAGCATGTTGCCTGGGCCAACCAGTCTCATCTGTGATGGTCTGATAACCATACCCAGTCTGCGGGCAATCTGAAATTCCTTCTGCTCCTGTGGTGGGAGATTTAAGAATTCATCGCATATCGCTAATAGGCGAGCCTTATCGTTTACCATATGTCCTTCAATATCCATAAGGAGATTGAGAATATGGTCGCTGACAATTTTAGTATCAACGCCTTCCGCCAGTTCGATAATTCGGCGGATTTCCAGGAGTTTCTCAACATCTGAGCAGTGGTCAATGAGGCCTGCTCTCCAGTCATCATAAAGTTCAGTTCCTGGCTTATACGCTGCAGTACGCACGCGAACGAAGTCAGGGTTAACTGCATTTATCACCTTGGCAGTTTCTTCAGCGTTCACCTTAGTAAGAGCGCGACCGCCGACACCGGCCATGAAGTATATGCTCAGCTCAATGCCGCCCGCCTTAACATTGCGGCCGGCGATGATTTCCTGCTCCTGTGTGACACCTTTGTTCACCAGCTTGAGCACCTCATCTGAACCAGTCTCAAATCCAGAATGAATACGGTCAAGGCCAGCCTCCTTAAGATCTGCGAATTCCTCTGCGGTAGTTTTGCTTAAGTTCTCGGCACGGCCGTATGAAGTAATACGCTCGATGTGTGGGAACGCCTGCTTCAGATAGCGAATAACGTCGCTGAGGCGACCGCCCTTAAGAACTGTTGAGTTGCCGTCCTGGAGGAACACAGTTTTGCCCCCGTTGATAAGCCAGTTGGCAATCATGTAGTAGCTCTGGCGCTCTGCGTCAGAATCGATTGTACCCAGTTCATAGTTGAGACCGTCGATGTCCCACTGACCTTCTGCGTCAATATGGCTGCGAACTCTGTCTGCCAGAATGACCATGTTGTCAATGTCAGCCTTAACGCTGTCAACGCTGTAGGCCTTAAACTGTGTGTGGCGATAGAGCTGACAGAACTTACATCTGTTCCATGTGCATCCTCTAGTTACCTGTATTAATAAGCTGTTAGCTTCACTTGGTGGTCTGATTGGACCGATGCGGAAGCTAAGATCTCTGTTTTCTTCCATAATAAAAAAGTTCCTTTCTCGACTTGGCATCATTATACCATATACTGCGGACACCACGAAACTTTGCATGAGAAAAGGGACCCGACTAGCGAGTCCCAAGTGTATGGAATAAGGTATATTTATTTTTTAGAATATATTGTCTTGGTGCTTACCCCTTCCAGAGCGCCCAGCTTACCCGAAAGTGCGCTGATGGTATTCTGATCCGCATCCATAGCAACGCTGATCAGGGAAATACCTTTCTCTGGCTGTGGTACACCCATACGACCGATGATACTACTACGATATTCATGAAGAAGGGCGTTGAGCTTTTCAACGGATTCTTCATTCTCTACAACAATGCCCACAAGGGCAGTTCTCGTATTCTCACCCATTACATTACTCCTTAGTGTTTCTTAACACCCATTCTGCCTCCGGCTGCAACCTGCTTACGCACGTTTGCCTTCTTGATGGCATCCTTCGCACGCTGAATTTCATAATCCTCAGCTGTATTCTCATTAGTTCTCAGCCATTCCTCAGCCTTCTTCTGATCTTCTTCAACACGAGTTACGTCAATGTCCTTTGACCATTCAGCTGAGTCTGTATAGATTATGATACTCTCTTTAACATCGATGAAGCCACCGGCTACAGCTGCAAGCTTATATGTGTTTGCTTCTGCTCCTGGCTCTCTTATCCAAAGTTCGCCGATATCCAGTAATTTTACCGCCCATTCATGACCGGCCATGAAACCTTCTTCACCGGTCATTGTACGTGCGATTACCAGTTCAACTTCGCCACGATAAAAGCGCTTAGATGGAGTCACTATTTCTAATTTTACAGTGTTAGCCATACTAGACCTCTATTCTCTATTTCTTCATAGCTTCGTACTTAGCTACTACATCATCAATGCTGCCGCAGAAGAGGAAGCACTGTTCTGGAATATCATCATGAAGTCCATCCAGGATTTCCTTGAATGATCTGATAGTTTCCTTAATTGGAACGTACTTACCTTCCATGCCTGTGAACTGTTCAGCTACGCTGAATGGCTGGCCCAGGAATCTCTGAACCTTACGAGCTCTGTTAACTGTCAGCTTATCTTCGTCTGAAAGTTCGTCCATACCCAGAATAGCGATGATATCCTGCAGTTCGTTGTATCTCTGGAGTACTTCCTGTACTCTTCTTGCTGTTTCATAGTGTTCCTGACCCAGGATTAATGGATCCAGAATTCTTGAAGTTGAAGCAAGTGGGTCTACTGCTGGATAAATACCCAGTTCTGAAATTGATCTTGAAAGTACTGTTGTAGCATCAAGATGTGCGAATGTAGTTGCTGGAGCAGGGTCAGTAAGGTCATCGGCAGGTACATATACAGCCTGTACTGAAGTGATTGAGCCCTTCTTAGTTGAAGTGATTCTTTCCTGAAGAGCACCCATTTCTGTTGCCAGTGTTGGCTGATAACCTACTGCTGATGGTACACGACCCAGCAGAGCTGATACTTCTGAACCAGCCTGAGTGAATCTGAAGATATTGTCGATGAACAGAAGTACGTCCTGGTTCTCCTGATCTCTGAAATATTCAGCCATTGTCAGACCTGTCAGAGCAACTCTCATTCTTGCGCCAGGTGGTTCGTTCATCTGTCCGAATACCATGGCTGTACTGTCAATAACGCCTGATTCGATCATTTCGTAGTACAGGTCGTTACCTTCTCTTGTTCTTTCACCTACACCTGTGAATACGGAAATACCACCGTGTTCCTTAGCGATATTGTGGATAAGTTCCTGAATTAGTACTGTCTTACCTACGCCGGCACCACCGAAGAGACCAACCTTACCACCTCTTGTATAAGGAGCGATCAGGTCGATAACCTTGATACCTGTTTCGAAGATCTGAGCTGTTGTATCCTGTTCTTCGAACTTCGGTGCTGCTCTGTGGATTGAAGCCTTCATTTCAGTGTCAAGCTGATCCTTACCATCGATAGTTTCGCCGATAACGTTGAACATTCTACCCAGAACTTCCTTACCAACGTTGATTTCGATTGGAGCGCCTGTATCCACTACTTCCATGCCTCTGCTGAGACCATCTGTTGATGAAAGTGCAATACATCTAGCAACGTCGTCACCGATGTGCTGTGCAACTTCTGCAACGATAGTTCTGCCGTCGTATTCGATATGAATAGCGTTCAGCAGTTCAGGCATATCATCTTCTTTAAATTTCACGTCTATTACGGGTCCTACAATCTGATGTATTCTTCCCTTGTTCATGTTTGCCTCCTATTTCTGTGCCTCAGAACCGGCAACAATTTCTATGATTTCATCTGTGATAGCAGCCTGTCTTGCTCTGTTATAGAAGAGTGACAGGTCGTCCAGCATCTCTCTGGCATTGTCAGTAGCATTCTCCATAGCAGTTCTTCTAGCTGCATGTTCGCATGTTGCTGACTCTACAACTGCTGCGTATACCATCATCTCAACGTACTTAGGTACCAGGTAGTTAAATACCGCTTCAACTGATGGTTCATAATCGATGAACTTACCAGTACCAACACCCACTTCAGGATTGTTCTCTGCAGGGAATGGGAGCAGTGTCATGTTTGTTACCTGCTGTTCCATTGAACTTACAAAGGATGTTGAAACCAGAATTACTCTTCCGATTTCACCCTTCTCGTACATGTCGATGATCGGTTCGCACAGTTCCTTTGCTTCGAGGAATGTAATCTCTTCAGGTGGCAAAGTATAATCTCTATAGATTTCATAGCCGCGCTTCTCGAAGTATTCCTTACCCCTTGATCCGATGGCAATCACTACCTTATGTCCGGAAGTCAGCTTCATTGTTGCCTCTGCTTCCTTGATAACGTTACTGTTGAAGCCTCCGCAAAGGCCCTTGTTACTAGTAATAACAATGAAACATGTACCGTCGTTGGTGTTACCGCCCTCAAGATACTTATCTGGGATGTCGTCACTGTTTGTAAACAGATCTTCTATCGCATTAGTGATGTAGTGTGAGTTTTCGTTTGTTTTCTCGAAAATGGCTCTAGCTTTTCTCAGCTTACCAGCTGATACCAGCTTCATCGCATTTGTGATATGCTCCGTACTAGTAATACTCTTGATACGACGCTTAATATCCTGCATACTCTCTGCCATTCTCACACCTCCTTGTCCGTTTATTATTAATTAAATCTAGAATTCTCTCTTGTATTCTTCTATGCCCTTAATCAGTTCTTCTTCAGCTTCCTTGCTGAGTTCGCCTGTCTCTACGATAGTCTTGCCAACAGCTGGATGCTGAGTTGCCATGAATTCGTAGAAGCCTACTTCGAACTTCTTAACATCTTCAAGAGGAATATCCTTCAGATGGTGATTAACAGCTGCATAGATA
>JAGHTQ010000080.1 GCA_018065295.1 Candidatus Colimonas fimequi
CATTAATGAAGTTCATCTGTGGTGATCCGATAAATCCAGCAACGAACATGTTGCATGGGCTGTTATAAAGAACTTCTGGTGTATCGAACTGCTGAATGATACCCTTCTTCATAACGCAGATTCTGTCGCCCATTGTCATCGCTTCAGTCTGGTCATGTGTTACATATACGAATGTAGTTGCCAGTCTCTTATGCAGTGCTGAAATCTGAGATCTCATTTCTGTTCTCAGCTTAGCATCCAGGTTTGAAAGTGGTTCGTCAAGGAGGAATACTGCTGGCTGTCTAACCATTGCTCTACCAAGAGCAACCCTCTGTCTCGGACCACCTGAAAGAGCCTTAGGCTTACGATCAAGGTATTCTTCCAGTTCGAGAATCTTAGCAGCTTCTCTTACCTTAGCATCGATTTCATCCTTAGGAACCTTAGCCAGTTCCAGTGCGAATGCCATATTCTTATATACTGTCATATGTGGATAAAGAGCGTAGCTCTGGAATACCATTGCGATATCTCTATCCTTAGGTGGCACTTCGTTAACTACAGTATCGCCAATCCAAAGTTCGCCGTCTGATACGCTTTCGAGACCTGCGATCATTCTAAGTGTTGTTGACTTACCGCAGCCAGAAGGCCCAACAAGTACGATAAATTCCTTATCTTCAATTTCAAGATTAAGGTCTGGAATAACGGTTACGCCATTCTCATATGTTTTAACAACGTTTTTAAAAGATATACTTGCCATGACTCCTCCTATTTACTAGCGAGCTGCAATTCCTTAATCTCCTCTAATTCAGGCATGGAACGAATTGCGCCCTTTCTTGTTGTCACTATTGCAGCTGCCCCATTTGACAGGGTCAGCATTTCTCTTAAATCATTTTGTGTCAGGTTATCAAGACCTCTGTCTATAACCTGTGAAACAGTACTACCGCAGAAGCTGTCTCCTGCTCCAGTTGTTTCTATCGTATTTACCTTATAGCCAGGAACGTTTACTCTCATGCCCTTGTAATAAGCAGTTGAGCCCTCCTTGCCCAAAGTAAGTAAAATCAGCGGAATATCATATTCCTCGATTAACATCTGAATTCCTTCGTCGTAATCGGAAACTCCTGAAATAAACTGAATTTCGTTATCAGCTATCTTGAGTACGTCACAGTACTCAAATCCTAATCTCATTGCTTCCTTAGCCTTCTCAAGGTCATCCCAGAGTGGTGGTCTCAGGTTAGGGTCGAAACTGATGATGCATCCAGCATTCTTAGCAGTTTCAAGAGCCTTAACTGTAGCCGCCTTAACATTCTCATCGGTCATTGATAAAGTACCGAAGTGGAACACCTTAGCTCTCTCAATGAGGTCAGTCTTAATATCTTCAGGTCTAAGCATCATATCTGCGCCAGGGTTTCTGTAGAATGAGAACTCTCTATCGCCATCCTCAAGAGTATGTACGAATGCAAGAGTTGTTGGAATCTCTTCATCTACAGCAAGGCCTTCGTCGTTAATGCCAACATCCTGAAGGACGCTTCTTAAAAGATTGCCGAAGTTGTCGCGGCCCACCTTACCAATGAATGCAACTTCCTTACCAAGTTTCTTGGCCATTGCAAGCATGTTGCAAGGTGCTCCGCCTGGACAAACTTCTAGAAGTGAATTGCCGTTTTCGCTTGTGCCACTCTCAGCGAAGTCGATAAGCAGTTCGCCAAGAGCTACAATATCTATATCTTTTCTCATTTTATCCTCTACATAGTCTTCTCAAGATTCCAGCTGCAAGCTTCCTTAATTACTACGCTGCCGCCGCAAGCTGTGATAGCATTAACTTCGTCGTTTACCTTAGTATAAACATTACATGACAAGTTTGTCGTATAATTGTCATTAAAAATTTCGACGCTTGATCTATCGGATAAAATATCGATATCCAGTTCATCCTTGCCCATGATATTCAGTGGGCCTCTAGCAACGCCCTTGCTCCATCCATCAGCATTGTTAACATCAAATCTGATTTCATAATTCTTCAGATCGTATGTGATAACAGTCTTGTTATCGCCGCTCTGTCTGAGAAGGAAGCTGAAGCTGTCGGCATCTGTTGCCTTAAGATCAACTGTTAATTTCATTTCATAGCAGAAGCCAGTCTTAAGATTCTTAGTTTCGCCATCTGCTACTGTGAATGCTCCCAGACTTTCTTCGCCGCTTCTGATTGACTCGATTTCTTCAATCGGCTTGAAGCTAAGGCTAAGATCTTCATTGAGTGTTGCTACTCTAGGAATATTGAATGTACCGCACCAGCCTTCTCTGTAAGTTGGACCCCAATCCTTCCAGAATGGCATCCAGTCCCAGCAGTTAGCCCATGCGACCATAATTCTTCTGTTCTTATCATCGCAGAATGATGTTGGCGCATAATAGTGGAATCCCCAGTCAGTTTCACCAGTCTTCTGTGGGAAGAACTTGCCTGTTTCGTAGTCGAAATCACCTACGAAGTATACGCTTGTTCTTTCGCCTGCACCCATAGGTGATACAGCGAGAACGAACTTGCCATCAAGTTCGAAGAATGTTGGGCATTCCCACATGAATCCCCATTCTCCGCGGCTTTCGTGGAGAACGTTTACGAATTCCCAGTTAAACATGTCAGGTGACTTATAGAGAAGCGCCTGTGCCATGTTATTCTTATTCGCGCCTATAACTGCGTAATATGTATCATTGTGCTTCCATACATATGGATCTCTGAAGAAGTCAGTTGGAATTCCTTCTGGTGCTGTTAAGACAGGGTTGCCTTCATACTTAGTGAAGTTAATTCCATCCTGGCTGTAGGCAATGCACTGTGTCTGCTCAAATCCGTTACCGTTATTGGCAGTACCTGTATACATGAGGAACAACATATCATCGTGTACGATTGCGCTTCCTGAGAAGCAACCACCCTTCATGTGGTCATCGTACCATTCACTTGGTGCTAATGCTAACGGCAGATACTCCCAGTGGAGCATATCATCGCTTATAGCATGACCCCAGTGCATGCAATCCCAAAATCCAGCATATGGATAGTACTGATAGAAGAAATGATATTTACCTTTGTAGTAAATCAGACCATTAGGGTCGTTAATCCAGCCAGTTTCAGCCATGAAGTGATATTTCTGACGGGATGGTGCTTCAGAAACCTTCGCTCTATTGCGGTTTATTTCTTCAGCTGCTCTATCTATAGCAGCTTGCATGATTTCCCTACTCATATCATTTCCTCCAGATTATTTGTTGTTGTATTCGTCTCTTAATTTCTTAGCGAATTCAGTGTTCAGTTTAGATTCTCTTCTGCACTTTTCTTCCTTGATTCTGAACTGTTCCATTCTTGCTGGTTCATATTCTTCCCAACGCTTTTCCCAAGCTTCGCGAAGTGCAATCTGTTCTTCAGTAAGATCAGGTGTCTTGAACTTTCTCTCTGGGAGAACAGGAACGTTTGGCAGTCTGTCTTCAACTGGTGGTACTGTAAGAACCTTAGTTGTTGGCAGAGTCTGATACCAGTAAGCTGTTGAACTCCAGTCATCTGAAAGGTGATTAGCATGTCCGTGTTCAATTGAAACTCTCAGGCTCTTATCGAATCTGATTGGGTCAGTGATGTGGAATCTATATGATACCTGGAAATCACCGCTGTCGCTTTCGTGTACGATTGTTCCATAGAATGGGTATGCGTTCTTCTGCATTCCCCATGCGTGGTTGAAGTAGTCTTCAGTACCTGTACCGTTAAGGCTAGGATATTCTTCACCATCGATGAAGATCATGTCGTTACCTTCGCCCCACCAGCTGCCCTGGTAGTGCTTAACAGTCAGGTTGCAGCCAACATAATGGCCCTTACCTTCAACGTCCAGAACTGTATAGTTATTTTCACCCTTGAAGTTTACTGCATTGTTAACCTCAGGACAGTTTGTCTGCAGATGATCTCCCCAGCCGTTACATGGGTTTTCTCTGTTCCAGCATGCGTGGAAGTATGCAGTATCTTCGTCCATTGGTTCCTTGTACATCTCGTAATCGATGTTGAAGTAAAGGATGAATGGAAGATCGTTATCATCATTTACGATTTCAATCTTGAACTTCTTGTTAAATGGCATTGGCATATAGCAAGCCAGTGAACAAGGTGCACCGTATCTACCAGCTTCTTCTGGCTTAAGTGATACGTTGAATGGAAGTGATGAGAAGTTTCCTGGGAAACTGTTGCCGATGCAGAAGAAATCACCGAATGGTACTAATACGCTTGGGTTCTCCTGATCATCGTAAGTAATCTTAACCAGAGCCTTTCTGTAATAGAATGGATCATAGTCATCCCAGAAAACACCCAGTGCTGGGTGAATCTCCATAACTGGAGCTGCTGAAGCATTGAGAACTGGATCAAGGATACTTGGGCTCTTAACTCTTCTGCATGATGATGTCATCCAGATGTGTGTGATACATCCTGGACCTTCTACTTCACCAAGACAAACTGTTTCGCCTGCAGGGATTTCCCAGTAGTCCTGATTCTTACCTCTCTGGTCCCAGCTTGCAAGTCTTCCGTTTCTAGCTTCCTTTATTGTTGTTAAATCTTTAAAAAGACCTGATACGTTGCTCATTAGTTTCTCCTTTCGTTAATACGATTTAGCCCTTAACTGCACCAGCTGTCATACCTTCAACAATGTTCTTCTGGAAGATTCCGTAGAAGATAAGTTCAGGGATGATGATCATAAGGCTGGATGCTACGATGCCGCCGTAATCGACAGTATATGTACCCTTGAAGAATGATGCACCCATTGAGAGAGTGTATTCTGATACATCTCTAAGCATTACAGATGCATAAGGGAATTCATTCCAGATATAAAGTACGTTGAAGATGATGATTGTAGCAAGTACTGGCTTGGACATTGGCAGGATTACCCTGAACATCAGCTGCCAGATGTTACATCCATCTACAACTGCAGCTTCGTCAATTTCTGATGGCAGCTGCTTGAAATAGTTAACCAGCAGCAGAGTATTAAATGATACTGATGATGCTGCGTATGGGAATATAAGTGCCCAGATTCCTCTTAATCCGAAGAATACGTTAATCTTGTAAACTGGGAACAGCAGGATAAATGGTGATACTGATAATCCCAGGATGAAGAATGTGAATAACGCACCCTTGATGCCTGGATGATAGAAGTGCATTCTTGCAATTACGAATGAACTGAAGAATGTACAGATAAGCTCGATTACCAGTGCAATGATACATACGATGAATGTATTACCATAAAGCTGTCCGTAGTTGAGAATGTCCAGTGCATGGGTGAAGTTCTCCAGGTTAAATGATGTAGGAGGTGCTATCGGATTAGACATGATCTCGCCACTTGTCTTAAATGACAGCATTACCATCCATGCCAGCGGGAATACAATCAGAATTGTTATCGCTGCGATAAGGAGCTGTAATAATGATTTATTTCTCTTTGATATCATGCTGCTCCTCCTTTCGCTGCCTTCTTAGCCGCCTTGGCTTCCTTAGCAAGTTTCCTGCGAGCTTTAGCTTCCTTCTTCTCTTCCTTATCGCCGAAGAATGCTGAATAAATTCCTACGATGATAAGTGAAACGATGAATGTTACTGTTGCCAGTGACATACCATAACCGTAGTCGCCACTGTCAAATGTCATTGTGTAACTGTATGTTACCAGAGTTTCTGACAGGTGGTTTGGACCGCCGCCTGTAGTCTGCTGTACGATTTCGAATATCTTGAATACGCCTGTGATAATCAGGATGGCTACTGTTGAAATGTTCGATTTCATCATTGGGATGATGATTCTAGTAACCTTCTGCCATTCGTTGGCACCGTCTATTATAGCTGCTTCCATTACTTCTTCAGGGAGCATCTTAAGACCTGCAATGAAGATTGTTACCAGATAACCAAGCTGCTGCCAGAAGTAAACGATTGCCAGTGAATATGGTGTTAATGTAGCTCCGCCAATCCACTGATGCTTAAGCCCCTCTGCTCCAATAGCGTCCAGAATACCGTTGATGATACCAACGTTAGGGTCCAGAATGTAAACCCAGATGATACCAACGATGATTGGTGCAATGATTGCTGGTGAGAAGATAAGAGCCTTTGATAAATCGCTACCCTTAAGTTTCTTGTTCAGCAGCAGTGCTATTGCGAATGAGAGCACTAACAGCAGTACGAATGCTAATACAAACATTATCATTGTGTTCTTGAATGATGACCAGAACAGGTCGTCCTGGAACATTCTTACGTAGTTCTGCAGTCCTGTGAACTGCGGTTTACCAAGACCAGAATACTTAGTGAAACTGTATCTTACCGCCATAGCGATTGGCAGCAGGATAAATACCGTATAGATACAGAAACTTGGAAGTAAAAGTCCAATCTTGTACCTCGTCTTACTTAGCCAGTACATATAGCCTCCTTTGTTCTCGCGTGTGTTTGCTGACAATGCAGAGTTCTTACACAGAACTCTCTACTGTAAGCAAGGAAACAAAAAGGGGCATTGGCATTAGCCAATGCCCCCAAATACATGCATATTCAGGTCAGCAAATTAGTTTGCTGCAGCAGCGTCCATCTTATCGAGTGCGTCTGCTGGTGAGTAGTTGCCCTGGATTACGCCGAAGATAGCGTCATAGAGAGCTTCCTGAACTGCTGGGCTCAGAGTCTGGTCTGGAGCAGCTGTTGGGCTCTGCCAACCATCGCCGAGAGCTTCGATCATTGAGTTCATTGCATACTGAGTTTCAGTTGCAGCTACGTCTGCATAGTTAGTTGCAGGGAAGATTGAACCTGCGAATGAAGTAGCTGCTGCTTCTGGACCATAGTAGTAGTTAAGGAATGCAGTGATTGCTGCTGCCTTAGCTGGGTCTTCCATTGAAGCTGCGTTTACTACGATAGGAGCTGAAGGAACCTTCATAGCCATTTCCTGTGGTGCATCAGTATCTGTGAACTGTGGGCCCCACCAGAATGCTACGTTTTCGCCGAGAGCTTCATCACATGCACCGCAGTCCCACTGTCCTGAACCGAACATTGCTGCGTTACCATCGAGGAATGCCTGCTTAGCGTCGAAGTATTCTGAAGTAGCTACTGTGTCATTGAATGCCTTAGCTTCTGTCAGAGCTGCGATCTTCTCGAAGCACTTAACCATTTCTGGAGTGTTGTAAGTACCTTCCAGGTTGTCCCAACCATATCTAGTCAGATATTCGTTGAAAGGCCACATAGCGAATGCACTGTTCTTGCTACCAATTGAAATTGGAGTGATGCCAGCAGCGTTGAGCTTGTTAACCATTTCCATGAATTCGTCCTGAGTTGTTGCGTTTGTTGGATAGTCTACGCCAGCCTTGTCGAACAGAGCCTTGTTGTAGTAGAAGCCCTGAACGTTACACTGATAAGGAAGACCATACTGCATGTCGCCGTTGTTGAAAGCGTTTTCCATGCCGTTGAGTGCTTCGTCGATGTCAGCGTTGTCAGCAAGGTAACCGCTAAGGTCAGCAATGATTCCAGCTTCTGCATATTCTGGAGCTTCACTTGCGTCGATCCAGAAGATATCTGGAAGTGTACCGTCTTCTGCTTCAAGCTTCATGTTCTTTGAATGAGTTTCAGTGTCAGCTGCTTCGAATTCAACTGTGTACTGACCGTCATTCGCTGCGTTAAAGTCTGTTACGATCTGGTTAGTTACAGGTTCCTGTTCTGCTGGGTTAGCAACGTGGATACCGAACTTGATTGTAACAGGGCCGTCTGAGCTAGCACTATCTGAGCTTCCGCATCCTGCGAAGAGACAGAGAGTCATAGCCATTGCTGCGATGATAGCAACAATCTTCTTAACTGATGTCTTCATAATACCCTCCTGTATAATGAAAAAGTTGCGCCCTATTGTGGAACCCGTTCCATAATCTTTAAAAAGTAATTGTGGAACGGGTTCCACAATTCGTAAATAAATATGTTAACACAATTATAAGATATGTCAATATATTCTGTCAAGATACTTACCATCACCCTGACCGTCTTTTGACATAAAAAAGGGACCCCCGCGTAAAACGCGGGGTTCTTCATTTGCGGGCAAAGCCCTCTCCTCCTCGCGTGACGCGTCAACGCGT
>JAGHTQ010000229.1 GCA_018065295.1 Candidatus Colimonas fimequi
AAGAAGGCTGCAGCTCTGGTTAAGGCAGCATCATTCGTTGACGAATACAGAGGCAAGCAGGTTCCAGACGGTAAGAAGTCAGTAACAATCAGACTGACAATCGGTTCAGATGAGAAGACTCTTACTTCAAAGGATATCGAAGCTACTGCAAACCAGGTTCTGAAGAAGCTGGCTAAGCAGATTGGTGGCGAACTGAGAACACAGTAAACTAGAATAAATGAGCAATTACGGAGCCGGGCCACGTGCCCGGTTCTTGTTAATCTCAAGGGATATTAGGAGAACTACCATGAAGAAAAATGGAGTATTAAAGAGACTGGCGGCGGTGACTCTTGCTATGGCGGTGGCGGTTTCTATGTCCATGGCATCCTTTGCATATGCGGAGGAGTTAGAAGGGGAGCCAGCAGGTTCCACTGAAACAAAGGCGACAGAAACTATCCAGGACAAAGGCGAGCCGACTGATCCGGTAGGGCCAACAGACCCAACTGATCCAGCGAATCCGACGGACCCGGCAGATTCAACCAATCCGACCGAGCCTACTGAACCGGACGAACCAACATTCGGCGCACCGGAGGCGAAGATAAAGATCGTCGAGGATGCTTTGGTTACAAGCTGGGCGGCGGTACCTGATGCACAGAAATACAGAGTGTACAGAAGTTACTCTCTCACAGGCACCAAGACAATGGTCAAGGAGACAACTGCTCTCAAGTACAGCGATAACCAGAATAAGTCAGGCGCTATGACATATTATTTCGTCAGAGCATATGACGGCAGCGAGTGGTCAGATTACTCCGAGGCTGTGTCAACTAAGCTGTTCAGAGTTTACCTTGACGCTGGCCACGGCGTTGGCAAAACTGGCAAGTTCGATCCGGGCTGCAAATGGGGCAAGTACAGAGAATACAAGCTGGTGACTCCAATCACCAAGTCAATGGCTAACGCTCTTAAGCGTAACGGTGTGTACGTGTACACTGACGCTTTCTCGGGAAATAACAAGAGTATTCCATACGCTATTTCATTCATCAAGAAGCATCAGGTCAGCGCGTTCGTGTTAATCCACTGCGATTACAAGAAGGCGCCGAAGGGAACCATGCCTCTTTATAAAACAAGTTCACAGAAGGCACTGGCGACTGCTCTCAACAAGGGCGTTCACAGCAAGGTAAAGATTCGCAACAGAGGACTGAAGAAGCGCACAGATCTTATGTCACTTAACGCGAATACTGGTGTGCCGGCATGCCTTTTCGAAACTGGAAACATCAAGAAAGACAACAAGATTCTTAGAACTAAGTACGATGCATACGGTAGAGGTCTCGCCAAGGGACTTTGCAGCTACCTGAAGATTCCGTACAAAGATTAGTGATTTGAAACATGAGCAATTTGATTTATCCGCCATTTGGCGAAAACAAAGATATAGAGATGTACGTGGGGAATAGAGAGGTGCGCTTGCGTCGCTATTTCGAGCCGGAACCTGGCGTGTTCATCGCCGAGAGCCACAACGTAATTGAACTGGCCCTGAACCAAGGCTTCCAGCCTATGAGTGCAGTAGTTCTTGAGAAGCGTCTGGACGACCCACTTCTAGAACGCCTGGACCATGTTCCCGTGTATGTCATGGACGAAGAACTGGTCAAGGAGACATTCGGCTACGTTCTACCTGGCGGTATTTCATGCGCTATGAGGCGCCGGGATAATCAGGACTACCGTTTGATTTTTGAGAATGCTAAACGTATAATTGTTCTTGAGAACGTGGAGAATCCCACTAACGTTGGTGCGATTTTCAGAACTGCAGCTGCTCTGGGAGTTGAAGCGGTGCTTCTGTCAGCTGGGTGCGCAGACCCAATGTACAGAAGAGCAATGCGAGTTGCCGTTGGAAATACGCTTCTGGTTCCATGGGCATACGTTGGCAAGACTGAGACGTATTGGCAGGAAAAGGGCGTTGAGATTTTGAAAGATGCAGGATTCACAACGGTTGCCATGGCGCTGCGTAACGACAATCTTTGCATAGACGATCCGGTTCTCAAGGGACAAGAACGAATTGCAATTATCATGGGCAACGAAGGTGAAGGTCTCACGGAGTCCACCATCGAAGCCTGCGACTACGTTGCCAAGATTCCGATGGCTGACGGCGTTGACTCGCTCAACGTGGCGGTGGCCGCAGGATTAGTTATGTGGGAAATGATGAAATAACGGAGGCATGAGATGGATAAGGTGGTAAAGGTAAGTCCGAGAATGATGCTGACAATTAAATGCATGGAACTGAATTTATCTGAAAGCACAACTAAGAGAATTCTCGCCTACACTAAAGGGGGAGGTCCTGAGCATCGCGAGGAACGTTGCTGGACTTTACTAAATATGATTAAAGAATGCGAGAGCGAACGTGAAGTGATCGCTGCATTTAATTCAATGAACTAGACTAGACGATTTAGAGGGAATATATATGAACATGTTACTTATACTGGCTTTTCTGTTTTTCATGGGATCACTGATTGGCTGGTGCATAGAACTTATTTTCAGAAGATTTTTCTCCAAAGCAAATCCTGAACGAAAATGGATCAATCCGGGGTTTTGCATAGGTCCGTGGATTCCGCTATATGGATGTGGACTCTGCATTTTGTTTGTTCTGGCCTATGGCGGTGCACAGTACGGACTTGCCGCAACAGCGGCGGCAAGACTGGGACTGTTTGCAATCATGGCCATAATCCTGACAATTATCGAGTACTTCGCAGGACTTATTGGACTTAAATATATGCACATGAGACTGTGGGACTACAGAAATGAATGGGGTAATATTCATGGACTGGTTTGTCCGAAATTTACTGCATTCTGGTGGGCGCTTAGTGCCTTCTACTATTTCGTAGTTCACAATCATGTTATTGACTCACTGTTCTGGCTGGCAAATCACCTGAGTTTCTCATTCTTTATCGGCATGTTTTGGGGTGTATTTGTTATCGACGCAGCATACTCATCAGGCCTGGCTTGGAAGATTAGAAGCTTTGCCAAGGAGAACGATGTCGTTGTTATTTCAGAACAGCTCAAAGAGACTATTCGAAGAAGACAGGTGGAGATTGGCGAGAAGTCTCACTTCGTTCGCCATTTCAAGACTGCTGGTGGCATAGTCGAGCACCTGCGCTACGAAATGTATCTGTATGCTAACAGACCAGAAGAAGAGCAGCACAATATCAATGCTATCTATAAAGTAAAATAAAAAAAGGCTTTGTAACTGTCGCGGCTAACTTGTTCGAGCGGCTACTTCTCCTGCTATTTTGCTTTGAGACGTTTTTGGGGAGACGAACGTGCGGGTGTGAATGAAAACAACGCGAAATTCTCCCGGTTTATCGCAGATATGCGCAGATATGGAGACGAAGAAGAATAAACAAGAAAAATAGCACGAATCTCGTGCTATTTTTTCTTGTTTGAGGCTGTTTGTGCGAGTTCATCTCCCGTAGATAGCAAGATTGAATGACTTGGGGAGAAAATAACGAATACTACGGAGTCGTTAATTTAATTTGTCTTCCTAGTCAGCTATATGTAAGACAATTGGGGAGAACTGGATAAGAAAACATATAATCGGCATAATCGCGATTGACAAATATTTCCAAATGGTTATAATTGGAAATATATTACAGCTGCAATATCGCTAGTTATTCACCAAATAGAATTAAGGAGGTATTATGGGATACTATTTCTTTTTTAAGGGTGGCTTGAAGTTCAATCGAGATATCGAGCCTGGGTTTAGACAGTTTTTTAATTATTACGCTGAGAAGTTAAGTTGGAATGATCCAAACAACGTGGCGAAAGTGCCGTGTCCTTGGTACATTAATGAGGATAATGAATTAACGCTAAATGAATCAAATCAATCGGATCATCTTGTGTGGATGGAAGATCTTATGAAGAGATTTTTCGGGCCACTTGGATTACGTGCAACAGGGGTGATTCGTGTTATTCCTCAAGAGAAGCTTGATTATCGTGCTGTGCGTGATGGCAAACCGATTCCAGATGAAGCCTGGGGTAAGGCAATGAAATGGGAAGTAGATACCGCAAAGGGCATAGACCATGATATTGATATCTACTTTTCTGATGATTATAGCGACGCATTTAATAACTGCGGTACATATGATCCGTATTAGAGCGCAATATGATATCAAGACAAATACTTGTTGCGGAATTAAAGTTCTATCGCCAGTTTAAAGCGGAACTAGCTTCAATGTTAATGGAACTGCCAGAAGGGAAACTACACTTTCGAAAACAGAAGGGTAAGTCGCGTCCATTTATGAAAAAGAATGGCAAAGACATATACTTAAATAAGAAACAAATCGCAATAATGGAAGGGCTTAAAAAGCGTGAGGACATTGAGGCAAGAATCGAAGGTGTTGATAGTAATATCAGATTGCTTGAAATGTTAATTGAAGAATTAATAGAATTAGAAGTGTTAATTCCTGAAAATGCCGATGTGGGAATTACGGGTATGGAATCAAGGACACAGATTGCCAACAGAATTGACAAATGGAAAGAAGAAACTGAAAATGCACGAAGTAACAACTACTACGAAAATGGCAAGCATATCACTTCGGATGGAACATATGTAAAATCACGTGTTGAGTTAGTATTATATGAATTTTTTAAAGCGCATGGCATTAAATTCATATACGAGAAAGTGTGGGTTATTGACGGTAGAGAATGGCGTCCTGATTTTACTTTGATTCGTGAATCAGATGGAGCTGTGTTCATATGGGAACATTTCGGAATGATGGACATAATAGAATATCGTCAGCAGGCAGAGGAAAAGATCTATCATTACGCAGCAAATGGATTTTGGCCATACAAGAACATCATATACACATATGATTTCGGGAACGATCAGATAAATATGCAGCAGATTGAAAGGATTCTTGTTATGTTGGGGTTTATTGCCTAGTGCGGGAAGAGGTGGCACTCCCAAACCTGTATGGAAATGTTCATAATGGGAGAAGAACCATGTAGGCGATGGTGAGAACTACGTAAAGTTCTCCCGTTGCAGAAAAGATACATAGCGAGCGGGAGACGTATAATAAAAATAATGAAAAATAGCACGAAATTCGTGCTATTTTTTATTGTTTGAGACTGGTTGCACGAGGCTGGAGGATGTTCGTCTCCCGAAACTGATGCGGATGTATAATTTGGGGAGAAATATCAAGGCTAAATCTATGATGATAAATGTTAGTCTTCTGAGTGACGCTAGTTTGTGGTATTTAGGGAGAACTGAGCCGGGAGACGAGACTGGGAGGGCTAGGTCAATAAGAAATGGGTCGAGGCGCCCGGGGTGTGGCGAACATGAGAGCTAGGCCAGTGAGAACAGGATCAGTTGCCGTATATTCTACAATTGTAGAATAATCCTTGACAGCGGCCACTCTACAACTGTAGAATAAAACCACAAGACAGGTAAGGAGGCTAGCGATGTCAGATAAAATCAAGAAACTCCCCGATAGCGAACTGGAAGTAATGCAGGTGATTTGGGACTGCGAAGCACCAGTTGCCAGGACAACAATAGAAGAGAAGATGAGCGAAATTCATCCGATGGCGCAGACAACAATGCTCACGTTGATTTCACGACTAATTAAGAAGGGATTCC
>JAGHTQ010000205.1 GCA_018065295.1 Candidatus Colimonas fimequi
ATGTTCCAAGCGAGAAGTGAACCGATGAATGCGTTACCAAGACCAGCCCATGTTGCTGACAGACCGAAGTTCCATCCGAACTGACCTTCATAACCAACGAAAGTAACTGCTGAGAAGAAGGATGTGCCAAAAGCAAATGCTGTGATCCAAGGTCCTACTGAACGGCTACCCAGTACGAAACCATCAACTGATGCAGCCTTCTTTCTTGTCTGCAGACCAACGTAGATCATAACTGCGAAGAAGATGATCAACATTACTGCACTTAAAACTTTCACGCTCATTTTAAAATTCCTCCCATAAATGAATAATTTTGCACACTCAGAAGGTCAGCCATGAGCAAATAAAAAACCGCCCTCTGAAAATCAGAGGGCGGATAATTCCGCGGTACCACCTCAGTTCACCATCACCTCGCGGCGACAGCCTCATCAAGTACGTCATCCTAGTCCGAACCTTCGGCAATCCAGAATGATTATACTCTTCGTGCTATGACGGGCACTCCCGTTACAGCCTACTAGCCTTGTGCAAAGGGCGTTCGGTGCACGACTCCAGGATGTATTCGCTATAAGTAACTACGCGCCTCTCACCAAACGGCAACTCTCTGTACAGTCTCCTTAAAGTTACTCTTTCCCTTCACAGTCTTTATCATATAAACATTTACGTTTATTATACTCACGTGTCTTGACACCGTCAAATATTTTTCGACAAAAAACTAAAGATTGTATAATAACTGGTAATTTTTACAGAAGACCCAGCTCCCATGTATTCATTAATCCCATGAATGCAACTGCAAATACTACGCTGCCAACTGCTCTCATCCACCAAAGTGGGCTGTAAGGTCTGATGTGATATTTCTTCATTATATGTATCTCCTTTCAAATAACGGTAGGCTTAATTATTTTTTCTTTTGTTCTGTCCTCTGACAATACTTATTATACATATATTCAGTCCTATTTATCGGACTTTGATACTTCGCATCATATACTCAAGTGTCATTTTTGCCCCTGTTCTTTACCTAACAAGTATCACCTTACGTTAGAGTTATGATATTCACATTTCCAAAATTTATGATAAAATAGTATGAACAGAAGTATACTGTCCCCAATAGGGTAACTAAGGATATTGAAGGAGATAAATATCATGGCTAAAACAAGAAGTTTAATCATCAATCCTGGTTCAACTTCAACCAAGATTGCAGTTTTTCATGAAACAGAAGTAGTATTTGTTAAGACACTGAGACACTCAGCTGAAGAACTTGCACAGTACGACACAATTGCAGATCAGAAGGGTTTCAGAAAAGACATTATCATGGAAGCTCTCCAAGATAACGACATCGCTATTGATAAGATTGACGTATGTGTTGGCCGTGGTGGCTTCCTTAAGCCAATCGTTGGTGGTACATATGAAGTAACTGACGACGTATATAATGACCTTCTCATCGGCAGAACTGGTCAGCACGCTTCAAACCTGGGCGGCGTTCTTGCTAGAGAAATCGCAGACGAATTAGGCAAGAAGGCTTACATCGTTGACCCTGTAGTAGTTGACGAACTTATGCCAATCGCTAGAGTAACAGGTATTCCTGAAATCGAGAGAAGAAGTATTGTTCACGCTCTTAACCACAAGGCTGTAGGTAAGAGATATGCTGAATCAGTTGGCAGAGAATACAACGAACTGAACCTGATCATTTGTCACCTGGGCGGCGGCGTATCAGTAGCAGCTCACCAGAATGGTAAGATGATCGAAGTTCCAGACGCACTTGACGGTGACGGCGCATTCTCACCAGAAAGAACTGGTAGAATTCCTGTAGGTCCACTGGTAGAACTTTGCTTCTCAGGTAAGTACACTAAGGAAGAAATCAAGAAGATGCTCGTTGGTAAGGGCGGATTCGTTGCTCACCTTGGAACAAACAACATGATCGAAGTTGACGATAGAATCGAAGCTGGCGACGAGAAGGCTAAGTTCATCATGAACGCATTCGTATTCCAGCTGGCTAAGGACATCGGCGCAGCTGCAACAGCTCTCTACGGTGACGTTAACCAGATCATCATCACTGGTGGTATCGCATACGACCCATACGTAGTAGAAGGCCTCAAGCAGAGATGTAGCTGGATTGCTCCTATTACAATCTATCCTGGCGAAGATGAACTGAAGGCACTGACTGAAGGCGTTCTCAGAGTTATCAACGGTAAGGAAGAACCAATGAACTACAACGCATAAATTATTTGACACTAAACTGCCGCATTATTATAGTGCGGCAGTTTTTTATTGCCCTGAATTGGTCATAAAATACACTTTGACCAAATATCATGTCGCTCAGCATCTTATGCCAAGTTTGCCCTAATTTTTTTCGGTCAAAGAATGCAAACGTCAAACATCCTCTCACACCCAGCATCTTCTACTACTAAGGGGCTGTTATTCCCATGACCAAAGGATGCTCAGCAACCTCAAAATCTAATAGATTTCATTTTCTTGAGAAAATTTCCTGTGCCAATTTGCTCATAAAATGCTGCGCATCACAAACATTTCAAATTTAGCATCTTTTCCCCGATAGACACCTGACCACAAGCACGAAACACTAAAAAAGAGGCATCTCAAATGCCTCTTTTATCCTCTTATTATATATATTTTACAAAGTCTCCTGCGGCGATCCCTTAAGACTAAACACAACTACGCTTGCGATGATTATTCCGCCGCCAAGAAATGTTGGCAGGTCTGGAACTTCGTGGATCATGAGGAATCCCATGACTGTTGAGAGCAGTGGTGTCACGAACATGTAGTTTGACACTTCGCTTGTCTTCTCTGACAGATCGATAGCCTTAGCCCAGAGAATGAGAGCAATAGCTGTTGTGAACAGTGCCAGATATATTGCTGAGAGAATTGCAGGCATGTCGCATGCAGCCAGCTGACGAATAGTTGTTGGTGTTACTGGTGACATGAGAAGTGTTGCGAAAATTGCACTATACGCAACAATCTCAACTGAATTGTGTCCCTTCTCTGCCAATTTCCTGTTAAGAACACAGTAAATACTAAAGAGTACTGACATTCCAAGAATCCAGAACGCCCCAACTTTGATAGAAAACACACCGTTCCAGAGCATCATTATTGCAACACCTGCGAAAGCTGCCACGATTGATATCCATCCGATGAGATTAATCCTTTCTTTATATACGAAGTAAACCATTACAGATGTAATTACTGGAGCTGTTGCAGATATAATGGAAGCTTCTGCTGATGTGAGGGTTACAAGACCCATGTTGTAGCATATGTAATAGAATGCCAGGCC
>JAGHTQ010000090.1 GCA_018065295.1 Candidatus Colimonas fimequi
GCCACACGAAGGAACGCTCACTGGCGACAGCAAATACGGTCGCGTTCCAATGAACCTTGATATTCCAGACACAAGACAGGTTCTCGATATAGATAGAGCAAGCGAATTTCTCAAAGTTTGCAGACGTTTCGCAGTTGTTAACTGTATCTGCCGCGAAGCCAGAGATCTTCAGGGCGGTCGCGAATGTGACTATCCTAAGGACGTATGTCTCCTCTTTGACGAAAGTGCCGACGGCGCTATCGCCTGGGAAATGGGGCGCGAGATCACATATGACGAGGCCCTTGAAATCATCAAAGATTGCCGTGAACTTGGCCTGGTTCAGGTTATCAGCAATGCAGAACATCCACTGGCAATGTGCAATTGTTGCGATTGTTGCTGCCTTTGCCTGAGAACTGCTGCCCGTAACGAGTCATCCATGCTGGAAGTTTCACGTTTCACAGTTGACGTTATCAACCAGCCAGAATGTATTCACTGCGGCGCATGCACTAAGATTTGTCCTAATAATGCTATCGAAGTTCACGACCATTACATTTCAGCCAATCCACATAAGTGCTATGGCTGTGGACTTTGCGTGAGCAAGTGCCCTAAGGCGGTACTGAGAATGGTCAAGAAACCTGGCGCACCAGACAAACTCGAGCGCCAGAGCCTGAAGAGAATTTACATGTAGGTGGCCCATGCACGAATCATCACTAGTAGAATTCACACTGAACGCCGTCGAAGATAAAGCGGCGTCCATGAACATAAAAAAGGTAACTCTCATCCACTTGACCTGCGGCAAAATGCGCGGCGCCATTCCTCAGTTAATGAACGAGGCTTTTCGCCTGCTGACCCCCGCCCGCCCAATGTTTCACGGCGCAGTTCTTGAGATGGAAGAGACTCCAATTATCGCCAAATGTCGCGCCTGCAACAGCCAGCACGAAATCGAGGAATTTCACGACATCACCTGCCCTGCTTGCGGCGGCAAAGAATACGATATAATTTCCGGGGAAGAATTACGAATCGACTATTTCGAAGGGGAATAAAATGAAAATACTATTCGAACAAGATATATTACAAGAAAACGCTCATCAGGCGGAGCTTAACAAATCCGCTTTCGGGGACACGCTGGTAATTAACATCATCGGCTCTCCAGGATGCGGCAAGACTACTTTGCTTGAAAAGACTATCGACGCCCTGGCAGGTGAACTGAATATCGGCATAATCGAGGGCGACATTTATACTGCAAAGGATGCAGATCGCATCTCCCACCACCAGGTACCGGTTATCCAGTGCAACACCGCTGGCGGCTGCCACCTGAGCGCCGAGATTATTGCCAAGGCTACAGCAGAGCTGAACGCAGGTGCCCTGGATATTCTCATTATCGAGAACGTTGGCAACCTGGTTTGCCCAGCCGAGTTCGACCTGGGCGAAGACCACAAAGTGGCAGTGCTCAGCGTAGTTGAAGGCGACGATAAACCAGCCAAGTATCCACTCCTTTTCCAGGAAGCAGGAATGATCATCATCAACAAGTGCGATTTCCTGGAACTGACCAATTTCAATATGGATAGCGCCATCGCCGACCTGCGCGGTCTCAACGAAAACGCACCGATTATCCAGATGGCCGCATACAAAGACGACGGCCTTGAGCCATGGTTTCAGTGGCTTCGCGATGAAGTTAAGAGCAAAAGAAATAGAGCTGATGCATAGCATCAGCTCTTTATTATTGTGTCATGTATTATGCAAGTTCTCTCTTAAATACTTCAACCATATCGCACTCTACTGGAACGCCCAGCTTAGTCAGCGCACCCTGCAGTGCATTCAGCGTCTCAATCATATCAGCTTCGTTGGCGTTCTCGCCCATGTGGCCAATACGAAGAACCTTGCCAGCCAGAACGTCGAATGAACCAGTAATCATAATACCGAATTCGTTCTTCATGATGTCCAGAATCTGTGTGTCAGTCACGCCTTCTGGTACTTCGAAAACAGTAACGGTATTCGCTGACTTCTTAACATAAACGTGCAGGCCAGCTTCAGTTACTGCAGTGCGGCATGCATTCGCGATGCGAGCGTGGCGACCGATAGGATCTTCTTCAGCCAGATAATTATCTACGGCAACGGCAAGACCCATAATGTCACTGATTGGCATTGTGTATGGGAACCACTTGTCTTCGTAATAAGTCTTGAATGTAAGGATGTTGGCATAGAATGAAGCGATTGGAGTATTACGACCTTCCATTGCAGCCATTGCCTTGTCGCTTACCCAAACCATTGTCAGTCCTGGAGGGGCACTCAGTGCCTTCTGTGATCCTCCGCAAAGAATGTCGATCTGACTTCCATCGAAATCAACAGGTTCGCCGAACATTGCAGCAACAGAATCTACAACTGTCAGAATTCCGTACTCTGCCAGAATTGGACAAAGCTCATCGATTGGATTGAGCATTCCGCTAGGTGTATCGCAGTGAACCAGTGTTGCATATTTGAAGTCGTGATCCTTCTCAAGATATGCACGAAGCTCCTCAGCTGTGAACGGCTCAGTGTAGTCCTTAGTGAAAAGAACTGGCTCGCCGCCGTACATTGAGATGAATCCGTCGAAACCGCGACCGAAAATACCGTTGTCAAGAACAAGTACTCTGTCACCTGGCTCTGTCAGTGAAGCACAAGCTGCTTCAAGACCCAGGATGCCTTCGCCATCCATGATATATGCGCGACCTGAACAATTCATAATCTTCTCCAGCTTATCGCAGATTACCTTGTAGTCTTCTGCGAACTGTGGATCAACATCAGGGTTTGTGAACATGAGGCTTCTCGCCATTCTTACGTTTTCGCGAACCTGTGTTGGTCCTGCTGTCATTAATTTAGCCATTACTTTATCCCCATCTTTCTTACAATATCTGCAAGTCTTGGTGCGAACGGCAGAACGATGATTCCTGCCAGCATTACCTGAATGATGTTGCCTGGAATTGAACCGAATGGAACAATCCAGTTGTGATAGAGGAATACTTCTGCGAAGTAATATCCTACAATCTTGATAATGCATGCAACTACGATTGCTACAATATATTTAACTGCTGGCTTAGTGTCCCACTTCTCAGCGATAAGGCCAGATACCCAGCCCATTGCACCTACAATTACAAATGTGAAAGGTGCCCATGCTGTCCATCCCGAAAACAGATCAAAGAGACCCATTCCGAAGCCACCTGCGATGGCGCCTGTCTTCTTACCGAAGACGAATGCCCCCAGGAAAAGTGGTACATTGCCCAGATGAATCAGACCCCCATTTCCCACGATAGGAAGTCTTACATTAATGAACATTGTTACTACGAAAGTGAGCGCAATAAACAGTGCGTTTATTACCAGCATTTTCGTATTTTGCCCACGTTCTTCACGTGAACCTAATGCATTATTATTTTCACCCATAAATCCTAACCTCCTTTATTTGATGTATTCGATTATATACGCAAAGTGACCACGTTGGAATACACACTTTTTATTATTTTAACAAGTACAGTTTGCGCATAATGTCCCTTATATGCACACTGTACCCTAATTTCTTATTGTTTCGAGGCAACAATTAACTTTCTATATATAAATGAAGGGAACACACCCCTTTTATTGTGCAATTCAGGCGTTTTATGATATAATCTAGTGTGTATGATTAGGTGGCGACTTATGTCCTGAATCATGCGAGTTCATCTGGGATTTTCGCAGGTGAAACAATGCTAAGACAATCATTAATTAAAAGGAGCATATACATATGGATAAGAATCAGAATTATACAAGTTCTCTTTCCGAAAGATACCCAAGCCCTGAGATGAAATACCTCTTCTCACCAGAGAAGAAGTTTAGAACATGGCGTAAGCTGTGGATTGCTCTTGCTGAAACAGAGCAGGAACTTGGTCTTGATATCACAGACGAACAGATTGCAGAACTGAAGGCAGCAGCAGAAGACATCGACTACGAAGCTGCTAAGGAACGTGAGAAGATCGTAAGACACGACGTTATGTCACACGTTTACGCTTACGGACTCAAGTGCCCAACAGCTAAGGGCATTATCCATCTGGGCGCAACTTCATGTTATGTTGGCGATAACACAGACCTGATTATCATGACAGAAGGACTGCAGCTTATCCGTAAGAAGCTCATCAATGTCATTGCAAACCTTGCTAAGTTTGCAGACGAATACAAGGCTATGCCTACACTGGGTTTCACACACTTCCAGCCAGCACAGCCAACAACAGTTGGTAAGAGAGCATCACTTTGGCTCCACGACCTGACACTCGACCTTGAAGAACTGGACTTCGTTCTCGATCACATGAAGCTTCTTGGTTCTAAGGGTACAACTGGTACACAGGCAAGCTTCCTCGAACTCTTCGATGGCGACCTTGAGAAGGTTAAGCAGATCGACGGCAAGATTGCTGAGAAGATGGGATTCGACGCATGTTACCCAGTATCAGGTCAGACTTACTCAAGAAAGATCGACTCAAGAGTAACTAACGTTCTGGCAAGTATCGCACAGAGTGCTCACAAGTTCAGTAACGACGTAAGATTACTTCAGCACCTGAAGGAAATCGAAGAACCATTCGAGAAGAACCAGATCGGTTCATCAGCAATGGCATATAAGAGAAATCCTATGAGATCAGAGAGAATCGCAGCTCTGGCTAACTATGTTATCTCAGATGCTACTAACCCAGCTATCACAGCTGCTACTCAGTGGTTTGAAAGAACTCTGGATGACTCAGCAAACAAGAGAATCGCAATCAGCGAAGCGTTCCTGGCAACTGATGGTATCCTGGAACTTTACATGAACATCTCATCAAACCTGGTTGTTTACCCTAAGGTAATCGAAGCTAGACTGATGAGCGAACTTCCATTCATGGCTACAGAGAACATCATGATGGATGCTGTTAAGGCTGGCGGCGACAGACAGGAACTTCACGAACTTATCAGAACTCATTCAATGGCTGCTGGTAAGGTTGTTAAGGAAGAAGGTAAGGCTAACGACCTTCTTGATAGAATTGCTGCAGACCCTGCATTCAACACAACAAAGGAACAGCTCATGGAACACATGAAGCCTGAACTTTATACTGGTTGTGCTGCTTCACAGGTTGAGGCATTCCTGGCTAACGTAGTTAACCCAATCATCGAAGCTAATAAGGACGCACTCGGCATGCAGGCTGAGATTAATGTATAAACGAAAGGAGCTTTATTATGGCAAAAGCAATTGTAGGCGCTAACTGGGGCGACGAAGGTAAAGGTAAAATCACTGACATGCTGGCACAGGAGGCTGATATTATTATCCGTTTCCAGGGCGGAAGCAACGCAGGTCACACAATCAAGAACAATTATGGTAAGTTCGCACTTCACATGCTGCCATCAGGTGTTTTCTATGATCACACTACAAGCATCCTTGGCAACGGCGTAGCTCTGAACATTCCATACCTGTTTAATGAAATTAAGAGCATCGTTGACGGCGGCGTACCAATGCCTAAGATTCTGGTATCAGACAGAGCACAGGTACTCATGCCATATCACATGCAGTTTGATGCATACGAAGAAGAGAGACTGGCTGGTAAGGCATTCGGTTCAACTAAGTCAGGTATCGCTCCTCTTTATTCAGATAAGTACGCTAAGATCGGCTGGCAGGTACAGGAACTGTTCATGGACGATGAATATCTGAGAGAAAAGGTAGAGAGAATTTGCGCTCTTAAGAACACAATGCTCAAGCACCTGTACAACAAGCCTGAGCTTGATCCAGACGAAATCATGGCTACACTTCACGAATACAGAGATATGGTAGCTCCATATGTTTGTGACGTTAGCCTCTTCCTGAGCGAAGCAATTGCAGAAGGTAAGGAAATCCTTCTCGAAGGACAGCTTGGCTCACTTAAGGATACTGACCACGGTATCTACCCAATGGTAACTTCATCATCAACACTGGCTGCATTCGGTGCAATCGGTGCTGGTCTTCCACCATACGAAATCAAGGACATCATCACAGTAGTTAAGGCTTACTCAAGTGCAGTAGGCGGCGGTGCATTCGTAAGTGAAATTCTGGACCCAGAAGAAGCTGACGAACTGCGTAGACGTGGTGGTGACGGTGGCGAATACGGCGCAACAACTGGCAGACCAAGAAGAGTTGGCTGGTTCGACGCAGTAGCTACTAAGTATGGTTGCATGATTCAGGGTACAACTGAAGTTGCATTCACAGTTCTCGACCCACTGGGATATCTTGATGAAATCCCAGTATGCGTAGGCTATGAAATCGACGGCGAAGTAACAGACCGATTCCCTACAACATCAAAGCTTGAGAAAGCTAAGCCAGTTCTCAAGACTCTGCCAGGTTGGAAGTGCGACATCACTGGTATTCGCGAATTCGACAAGCTTCCTATCGAAGCACAGAACTACGTTAACGAAATCGAGAAGCTGATTGGATTCCCTATCACATACGTTTCAAACGGTCCTGGTAGAGATGACATTATCAAGAGAACTCCTCAACTCTAAGAAATAAGTCTTCAGAGCGGAGCTAATTTATAAGTGTTAAGAAGGAGATTATTATGGCTATCTTAATTAAGAACGGTATTGTTGTTACAGCTGAAGGCGAAAGCAAGGCAGACATCCTGGTTGATGGCGAAAGCATCGTAGCAGTAGGTGAAGGTCTTGAAGCTGAAGGCGCTGAAGTAGTAGATGCAGAAGGTAAGTACGTTCTTCCTGGTGGTGTTGACCAGCACGTACATTTCTCATTCACTTACAAGGGCAGCAAGACTAGAGGTTTCGAAACATCAAACGCAGCAGCAGTTGGAGGTACAACTACTCTGATCGAATTCGTAAACCAGGTACAGGGTAAGGGATTAGTTGAGACTATTGAAGACTACAGAAAAACAGACGCAGATGGTATCGCTATGGTTGACTACACTTTCCACAGTGTAATGACAGACCCAAGACCAGAAGTAATCGAAGAGATTCCTAAGCTGGCAGAAGCAGGCTACCCAACAATGAAGCTGTTCATGGCTTACAAGGGTCAGTTCTTCCACGCTGACGACGACGCTATTCTCCAGGCTCTCCAGAAGGGTAAGGAAACAGGCGTTACTATCATGGTTCACGCTGAGAATGCTGACATGATCGACGTTGCTACTAAGCAGCTGGTTGCTGAAGGTAAGGTTGGTCCTTACTACCATGCAGTAAGCCGTCCACCAGTAGTAGAAGCAGAAGCTACAAGAAGAGCTATCTATCTTGCAGAAATGGCAGACGCTCCTATCTACATCGTACACGTTACTTGTAAGGAAGCTCTTGCAGAAGTTAAGGCTGCATATCAGAGAGGCCAGAAGGTATTCGGCGAAACTTGCGCTCACTACCTGGTACTGGACGAAAGCGACCTTGCTAGACCTAACTACGAAGGCGCTAAGTACGTTTGCTCACCAGCACTTAGAACTGAAGAACACAGAGACGCTCTTTGGGAAGCAGTTGATCGTAAGTGGCTCAACGCAATCTCATCAGACCACTGCGGATTCGACTTCGCAGAACAGAAGCACATGGGATATGGCGAAGGCAAGTCATTTGCTGACATTCCTAACGGCGCACCTTCACTTCAGAACAGACTCAACATCCTTTGGACATATGGCGTAGAAGAAGGCAAGCTGTCAAGAAGCAGACTGGTTGACCTTTATGCTACATCACCTGCTAAGGTTAATGGTCTTGACAAGAAGGGCCAGCTGGCTCCTGGATTCGATGCTGATATCGTAATCTTCGACCCAGAATACAGAGGCATCATCAGTGCAGAAACTAACCTTGAAGGCGTTGACTACTCACCATTCGAAGGATTCGAACAGAAGGGCAGACCTGAAACTGTATTCCTGAGAGGTAAGAAGATCGTTGATAACGCTGAGTACATCGGCGCTAAGGGCGACGGTCAGCTGATCAAGGCAAAGCCATTCGGTTCATCATATCAGTGGTAGTCCCTTGACTATCTGATAAGAAGGTGACCAGATGAAAATAAATGGTGCTAGACTTCTCGATAACCTCCACAACTTACGTGAGTTTACCGACACTCCTGGCGAAGGTGTGACTCGTTTCTCATATAGTCCGCAGGAGGCTAATGCGAGAGAATATATTATCAGAAGAGCAGAAGCTGCAGGGTGCGACATTTATGTTGATGCTCTGCAGAATATTCATATCGGACTTAAATCCAATAAGCCTGGTCGCAAGACTGTTGTTGCTGGTTCACACATCGACACAGTTCAGAACGGCGGTTGGCTTGATGGTATTCTCGGTGTGACTGGTGCTCTTGAAGTCATGGAGACTCTGTCAGAGAATATTTCTGATCCAGATTCTTCTAAGACAAATGACGGCGATGAAATTAACTATAACTATCAGTTAATCATCTTCGCTGAAGAAGAAGGTTCCAACTTCGGATCAACTATGACAGGAAGCAAGTTCCTGGTTGGTTTATATAATGAAGAGAACCTTGATAAGCTCGCAGATAATAATGGTAGAACTCTTCGTCAGGCTCTCGAAGCTCTCGATGAAATTCCAGATTCTGCCAACTGTGGGACACCTCTCTATAACAGAGGTCCTGTTGATGTTTCAGATGTTCGCATCGATCTTGAAAATATCAAGTCAATGTTTGAACTTCACATTGAGCAGGGTCCAGTCCTTGAGAGAGAAGGACACCGCATGGGTATCGTTGACTGCATCTTCGGTATGCGCGTTGTTGAGATTACACTCACTGGCGTTGGCAACCACGCAGGTGCAACACCTATGGTAGAGAGATACGACGCACTTTGCACAGCAGCTGAAGCAATTCTGGCTGCAGAAGCAGTTGTTCGTGACGACGAAGACAAGCGCACAGTAGTGACAATGGGTCACATCGAATGTCTTCCTAACCAGTCAAATGTAATTCCTGAAACAGTTAAGTTTACTATGGAAGTACGCGACAGCGATAACGACAAGATCAACAGCTTCATGGACAAGTGCATCGAAGCAATAGAGGAAGTAGCTGCTGCTCGCGGCGTTAAGTGCCAAGTGAGAGAACATTCCAAGGCAGCTCCTATCCAGCTTAGTGAGAGAATCATCGGCGAAATGGTTAAGCGCGCCGATGGTCAGAGCCTTGACTACAAGGTAATGAACAGCGGTGCCGTTCACGATGCTTGCATGCTGGCTTATACAGTTGAGACTGGCATGATTTTCACACCAAGTATTAATGGCAGAAGCCATGTTCCAGAAGAAGATACTAACGAAGAAGATCTGGTTCTGGGCGCACAGTTCCTCATGGACACAATCCTTGACGAACTTACAAATTAGTTTTTTCCGACCGGAGGTAATTAGCAGTGTATAAAGATGCTATGAGAGCGGCCTGGACCGAAATCAACCTTTCGAATCTTGATTTCAACATTAAGCAGATTCAGCAGAGAGTAAGTCCTAACACTAAAATAACGGGAATTATCAAGGCAGATGCTTATGGCCATGGTGCCATTAAGGTTGCCAGTGTCCTGAGAGCCAATGGAATTACATCATACGGTGTAGCTACACTGGCAGAAGCAGTAAGACTTAGAAATGCGGGCTTCATTCTTGAGGATATCGTTATTCTTGGTCTTACACCACAGCCACTCATCGATCCAATAATTCAACATCGTCTCACACCAGTTGTTAGCAGCTATGCTAATGCAGAAGCCATTTCTGATGCAGCTAGACACGCTGGTATCATCATCAAGGTAAATATTGCCGTTGATACTGGCATGGGCAGAATCGGATTTAATCCAGACGACTCAACTTCAATCGAAGATATCAAGATGATTGATAAACTTCCTAATATTGAAATCAAGGGTCTCGTTTCCCAGTTTGCTACATCTGATGAAACAGACAAGACATATGCAGCAGTTCAGGAACAGCGTTATATGGTTTTCTACAAGAAACTGTTAAATGCTGACGTTAAGATTCCTGTACGCACACTGGCAAACAGTGCAGCAATCATTGAACTTAGCTCAACTCATTTCGAAATGGTTAGACCTGGCGACATGCTCTATGGCCTCTACCCTTCTACTGAAGTTGACAAGAGAATCGTTGCTCTTCGTCCTGTAATGTCAGTTAAGGCCAACATCGTAGAACTTAAGAACGTTCCTACTGGCACATCAATTGGATTCGGACGCAACTACACTGCATCAAAGGACAGCATTATCGCTACTATCCCTATCGGCTACTCCGATGGACTTCATAGAGCATATGCTTCTAAGGGTCAGGTTATCGTCAATGGTGTTATGGCTCCTATCGCAGGAACTATCGGCATGGACATGACAATGATCGATGTTACTCACGTTCCATACGTAAGACTTGGAGACGAAGTAACTATCATGGGTAGCGACGGCGTGGCTGAAATCACCGCCGACGATATCGCAGCTAAGCTGAACACAATAAACAACGAAGTCGTATGTGACTTCGGCATGAGATTACCTAAGGTCTATACTTACTAAAAGTAAAGGGTGTCCACAGCGGACACCCTATTTTTTTCTTCTATTATATTTATTTCACCTGATACACATCAAGTCTTCCCCCACACTGACAGCGATATGCGTTGATCTTCTTCATCACGCACGTGAAACGCTGACGAGGAAATTCCTTACCACATTTCCTGCACTTCATAACGTATTTTATGTTTGGTGGGTTTGTGGTAATATTTTCCAATCCCATTTCTTCAAATGAGGACGTTCTTTTTATTGAATAGCCATATATGTGATTCATAGTAGCAGCGTACTTCTTCCAAAGATCCCCGTGATTAGAACATCCCGGACACGCATGCAAAACTTCATGTGCCACAACATTTCTAATCTTATCTTCGTCGCACTGGAGGACGAAGCTGCTGATTTCAATCTTGCAGATTCCGTCCACGTGCTTGCAGCACCCGAATCTCTTCTTGGCTCTCTTATTTACTATTAGCTCTGGATAAATATTAGAAGGCACGGGAATCTTGAGTTCTCGTGCCTCTGCTATCACTTCCATGAGCATTCTGTTTAGCTCGTTCTGTGTCATATACCTTCGTGTTTCACGTGAAACGATTATGTCTAGCCCAGTGATTTCAACAGTTCTATTAATCGTTCCAGTTCATCCTTACTGTAATATTCAATCTCAATCTTGCCCTTCTTACCTGACTGATTAAGATTTACCTTAGTTCCAAGAGCGTTCTTAAGATCATCTTCTACTCTCTTAACGTCTGCGCTCTTTCTCTTAACTCTTGGCTTAGCTCTCTTAATATCCTTAGTGTCCTTGGCAAGCGCTTCAACCTGACGGACACTGAGTCCCTGCTCTACTGCCTGAATTGCCAGTTTAAGCTGTTTCTCTTCATCGGCAATTGTAACGAGGGCTCTAACGTGACCGCTTGATAACTTACCACCGCTTACCATCTTACGAATTTCTTCTGGTAACTTGAGGAGTCTAAGCTGATTAGTGATATACGGTCTTGATTTACCCAGGCTCTTTGATACCTGTTCCTGAGTGAGTCCGTATGTCTCTATCATCTGGTTGATACCTTCAGCTTCTTCGATAGGATCAAGGTCTTCTCTCTGCATATTCTCGATGATTGCAAGAAGCATATTCTCTTCATCATTGAGTTCTCTTACGATTGCAGGGATCTCTTTGATACCAATCTTTCTAGCAGCTCTCCATCTTCTCTCACCAGCTACGATTTCGTAGCCATTAGCAGATTTACGAACAACCAGTGGCTGAATAAGACCATGTGCTTCAATTGAAGCAGCAAGTTCATCCAGCTTCTCTTCATCAAAAGTCTTACGAGGCTGATTAGCATTAGGCTTGATATCATTAATGTCTATATAATTGATACCATTCTCAACGATCTCTGACTTAGAGCCGCTCTTAGTCTTCGCGCCCTTATCATTATCGTCAGCCTTCTTGCTTTCTGGCTGGATGCTTACCTCCATGTCACCGAAGAGAGCGTCGAGTCCCTTACCAAGACCTCTTGCTTTTTTCGCTGCCATTATCTATCCTCCTCACCTGCGAGGAATTCATCTGCGAAGTCCATATATGCTCTAGCACCAGTTGACTTAGGATCGTACTGGATTACTGGCATACCATGGCTTGGCGCCTCTGCAAGTCTTACGTTTCTAGGAATAACAGTTGTATAAACCTTCTCCTTGAAGTACTTCTTAACTTCTTCTACTACCTGAATGCTCAGGTTAGTTCTACCATCGAACATGCTGAGAATTACGCCCTGGATCTGAAGTGCAGGGTTGCTGTTCTTCTTAACGATTTCGATAGTGCTCATCAGCTGGCTAACACCTTCCAGTGCATAGAATTCGCACTGAATAGGAATGAGTACTGAATCAACTGCAGTAAGTGAGTTGATTGTCAGAAGACCAAGTGATGGTGGGCAGTCAATAAAGATGTAGTCATAGTTTGGCTTAACCTTATCGATTGCCTTCTTAAGTCTCTTCTCTCTTCCAGCTATCTGGATAAGTTCAACTTCTGCACCAGCAAGCTGTACACTTGCAGGCATGATATCCAGATTCTTGATACCAGTAGGAATAATTGCCTGTTCTGGTTCATAATTATCTTCTATTAAAATTTCGTGAGTAGTAACTTCGAGTCCTCTCTTTGAAATACCAACACCACTTGTTGTGTTTCCCTGTGGGTCAATGTCCAGTATTAGTATTTTCTTTCCCTTAAGCGCCAGGCAAGCAGCAAGGTTAATATTAGTAGTTGTTTTACCAACGCCGCCCTTCTGGTTAAAAATTGCTATTGCTTTTCCCACTTTTGTTTCTCCTTATAGCATGAACAAATTTACTTTCCTAATTATAATACAGCCACAGGGTAATATCTATACCTAACAATAAAAAAGAAATGTTTCACGTGAAACATTTCTTAATTAACACATATATAAAACCGCTTAAAGTGGCTCCTTAGCTGGGGTTCCAGGTTTTCTTGGATATTTCTTAGGAGTAGATTTTATTTTTTCTACATAAATGAGAACGTGATCGAAATCGAATCCTTCGATCTCATTATAGAACACACCATAAACTTCTCCACCTAATTTCTCGAAAGCATTCTCAGCTGCTTCTATTTCTTCTCTGCATGATGGTCCCTTGTACGCTACGAAAGTTCCACCTGGCTTAACGAATGGCAGACAATATTCAGCGAGTGTGCTAAGATTAGCTACTGCTCTTGAAACACAGAAATCAAACTTATCTCTCATGTCCCCTCTTCTGCCAAGTTCTTCTGCTCTGCCGTGAACTGCCTTAACGTTCTTGATTCCTAGCTTGCCGCAAATTTCGTTTACAATCTTAATTCTCTTATTCAGTGAATCGATGAGAACGAACTTCTTGTCAGGGAAAGCGATAGCAAGTGGCACTCCAGGGAATCCTCCACCAGTACCAACATCAATAATTGTCTGTGCATCAGCGAATTCTTCTGAATCAGCGCATACTACAGAATCAACGTAGTGCTTCAGAATAAATTCATCTCTGTCTGTAATAGCAGTCAGGTTGATGCTCTCATTAAGTCTGAGAACTTCTTCCATGTATCCTTCATACTTAGCCTGCTTATCATCAGTCCATCTAATATCTAATTCTTCGAAAACTTTTTTTAACTTATCCATTAAATTCTCCTATATGAAATCTATGAACGAGTTCTTCTCTCCTTCTCAAGCCAAATGAGAAGAACATTAATATCTGCAGGTGATACTCCAGAAATTCTTGAAGCCTGACCAACTGAAAGTGGCTTAAACGCAGTCAGTTTCTGCCTTGCCTCTATTCTCAATCCTTCAATTGAGTTATAGTCAAAGTCCGGTGAAAGCTTGCGATTCTCAAGTTTCTTGAACTTCTCAATCTGTCTCTTCTGCTTATCTATATATCCATCATACTTAATCTGAACTTCCATCATTGTCTTCTCACGATTATTAAGTTCAGGTCTCTCTGGATCAACATCAGCCAGATCATCGTAAGTAATCTGTGGACGTCTAAGCAGGTCAATCATTGGAATTGCAGACTTCAGAGGGGTACTACCCTTCTCTTCAAGAATTGGATTAACGTCTTCTGGACGAACAATTACATGAGAGATTCTCTCAGTCTCTTTCTCTACATTTTCCATTTTTTGGCAAAGTTTCTGATATCTATCTTCCTTAACAAGACCTATATCATAACTCTTCTTAGTTAATCTTAAATCAGCGTTATCCTGACGGAGCACCAGTCTGTACTCTGCTCTACTTGTCATGATACGATATGGTTCCTCTGTTCCCTTGGTAATAAGGTCATCGATGAGAACGCCAATGTACGCTTCACTTCTATCAAGAACAAATGGCTCCTTGCCATCAATCTTAAGAACAGCGTTAATTCCTGCCATAAGACCTTGGGCTGCAGCTTCTTCATAACCAGAACTTCCGTTAAACTGTCCAGCACAGAATAAATTCTCGATTGTTCTATTCTCCAGATTAATCTGCAGATTCAGTGGATCGATGCAGTCATATTCAATAGCATATGCAGGTCTTACAATCTTCAGATTCTCAAGACCTTCGATAGTCTTATAAAATTCTTCCTGTACATCTTCTGGAAGACTTGTACTCATACCCTGAATATACATTTCATCAGTATATAAACCTTCCGGTTCAATAAATAACTGATGTCTCTTCCTATCTGCGAATCTATTAACCTTATCTTCAATTGATGGACAATATCTAGGACCAACGCCCTCAATCTGACCACCGAAAAGTGCAGATCTATGGAAGTTATTTCTTATAACTTCATGAGTCTTCTCATTAGTATATGTAAGCCAGCACTTAACCTGCTCCTTCTCAAGAGTGTCGTTCAAGAATGAGAAAGGTACAATCTTCTCGTCCCCTTCCTGTGCCACCATCTTACTATAGTCAAAACTATCAGCGAGAGCTCTTGCTGGAGTACCAGTCTTAAATCTTCTCATAGGAAGACCGTGCTCCCTTAAGTTTGCAGCTAGTTCGTTTGATGGCGCAAGACCATTAGGACCACTACTGAATACACTGTCGCCAATAAAAATCTTACCGTCAAGAAAAGTACCTGTCGCCAGAATTACAGCCTTCGCTTCGTAGTATGCTCCCGTTTTCATGAGCACTCCACATGCTTTGCCATCTTCGATGAGAACATCAACGGCTTCGCCCTGCTTAAGGTCAAGATTAGGTTCCGCTTCGATGGTCTTCTTCATCTCAATGTGATACTGGTTCTTGTCAGCCTGCGCACGCAAAGAATGAACGGCAGGACCCTTGGCAGTATTGAGCATCCTACTCTGAATAAAAGTCTTGTCGATGTTGATACCCATCTCACCACCCAGGGCGTCTATTTCACAAACCAGGTGACCTTTGCCTGTGCCACCGATTGATGGATTGCACGCCATCATGGCAACTGCTTCAAGATTGATGCTGAGCATCAATGTCTTCTTGCCCATTCGGGCAGCAGCAAGACCGGCCTCGCATCCTGCATGACCAGCACCTATTACAATTATGTCGTATGTTCCCATTAAGTACTTACTCATAAATACTCCTACCTATGCTCCCAGCCGGAGCATCAAATTACTTACCAAGACAGAATCTTGAGAATACCTCGTTGAGTATTTCGTCGTTAACTGACTCGCCGATAATTTCACCAAGAAGATCAAATGCTTCATTAACATCTACGTTAATAAAATCGAGAGCTTCCCCAGCTTCAGTCATTGCCTTGGCATCGTTAATTGCACTAAGACTTTTCTCGAGAAGTTCGATATGTCTTACGTTATTAACCAGGACACTTTCACCCTGTGAAATCTGTCCGCCATATACTAATTCTTCGATATAATTTTCGATTTCTTCGATACCGTTTCCATCGATAAGAGAAGTCTCTATAACATGAGAATTTCTCATTCTGCTAGCTAAATCTGATGCACTAATTACTGCACCAAGGTCCTGCTTATTAATGAGAACTAAACATTTACGATCACTGAGAAGTTCAATAATTTCTTCATCTTCTTCAGTAAGTTCACTACTTCCATCGACGATAAAAATAACGAAGTCAGCCTTATTAAATGCTTCCTTAGATTTCTCAATACCGATCTGCTCAACGATATCTTCAGTATCTCTAATTCCAGCTGTATCTATAAGATAAACTGGGATATCTTTGATACTAATTGCTTCTTCTATTGTATCACGAGTTGTTCCTGGAACTGCAGTAACAATTGCACGTGATTCTCTAAGAAGACCATTCATGAGAGATGACTTGCCAACGTTAGGTTTTCCTACGATTGCAACCCTTATTCCCTCTCTAATAAGACGTCCAGCACCGGCTGTAGACAGCATATTTTCAATCATATCGCCTATTAACGATAAATCTGCCAGCATCTTATCATATGTTATATATTCTATATCTTCATCAGGGTAATCGATGTTAACTGTGATGTCTACGAGTACATCAATCATCTTTTTTCTTATCTCTAAAACCTTCTCACTAAGCTGTCCATTAAGCTGTGAAACGGCAACATCAAAACCCTTCTCTGTTTTCGCCTTTATTATATCAATTACAGCTTCTGCCTGAGATAAATCCATTCTTCCATTTAAGAATGCTCTCTTGGTAAATTCGCCAGGCTCTGCCATTCTAGCTCCATTAAGAAGAACGAGTTCTAATGTCTTCTTGAGAGAAATAACGCTGCCATGACAGTTAATTTCAACAACATCTTCGCCAGTATAAGTTGTCGGTGCTTTCATATATACTGCAAGTACCTCATCAATAATCTGGCCGTTTGAAGGATCAACAATATTACCGTAAGTCATTCTTCTACTTACGATTTCTTTGTCTGCTACTGGAACGAATAATTTCTTCATAATATCAAGTGACTCTTCACCACTTACTCTTATGATTCCTATTCCACCTTCTCCATATGCTGTTGCGATTGCTGCAATTGTTTCTTCCATTTTAATTACCTAATTATTCAAATAAGAAAGGTCCGCATTCAAGCGGACCTTAGTTTTATTTTTTAAGTTCGATTACAACTCTTCTGTAAGGTTCTTCACCTTCACTTCTTGTTGTAACGTTTGGATTCTGCTGTAATGTAGCGTGAATAATCTTTCTTTCGTATGGGTTCATTGGCTCGAGTCTTACGAACTTCTTAGTCTTCTGAACCTTAGCTGCCAGTCTGTTTGCCAGAGCTTCAAGAGTCTTCTGTCTCTTGCTTCTATAGTTCTCAGCGTCAACTACAACCTTAACATACTTTTCGCTTTCTTTATTTACAACGAGACTTGTCAGATACTGAATAGCATCGAGAGTTGCACCTCTCTTACCAATAACTGTACCTGAATCCTTACCTTCGATATCAAGATGAACCATGTCCTCACCTACTCTTGCCTTAATGTCAAGATTAAGTCCCATCTTCTCAGTAATTTCCTTCATGAATGTAAGGGCATCATGTTCATCAACCTCTTTAAGGTCATCTTTATTTACTGTATCAAGATTCAGACTGCTAGTTGTTTCATCTTTATGATGTCTGTTCTTGTTCTTGTTGTGATTCTTGTTTCTGTTGTTATTGTGTTCTTTTTTCTGAGGTTTGTTTTCCTTCTTAATTACTTTAACAGGAACAGGTTCCTCGACAACAGGTACCTCTTCTACTTCTGGTTTTTTTGGTGTTACGCGCACCTTAGCAAGTTTAGCACCTAAGCCGAAAAAGCCTTTTGAAGGCTCTTCAAGAACCTCTACCTCAACTTCATCTCTGGCGAGCTTCAAATCCTGAAGGGCGTACTTAACCGCTTCTTCAATATCAGCTCCCCATCTTTCAGAATAATCCATTATATCCTCCAATGTGTGAGATATTGCTATTTTTTCTTGCTCATTTTAGCTTTAATTTCAGCAATCTCTGCTTCCTGCTTCATCTTCTTACGGATTGAAGCCATGTGAATATTAAAGCCGATCTGTATAATCTGAGAAACTGCCCAGTAAACTGCGAGGCCTGATGGATATGTTCTTGCAAGCCACAGAATCATGATAGGGAAGATGTACTGCATCATCTTCATTGTTCCCTGCATCTGCTGTGCCTGTGCGTTACCAGCTCCTGTATCATTAAGCTTAGTATTCATCCAAAATGAAATGAATGTAGCAATACCAGCAATGATAGGAAGGATCCATTTGTCAGGCTGGCTCAGGTCTGCGATCCACATGAATGGTTCATGGAATGCGAAGATCATACTTGAGCTTTCTTCAGACATGTACATAATAGGGTTTCTAAGTAATGCGAAGAGACCCATGATGATAGGCATCTGAATTACCATTGGGAGACAGCCGCTTGCTGGGTTGAATCCTTCTTCCTTATATAATTCAGACATCTTAATGTTAAGTGTTTCTTTATCGTTGGCATACTGCTTCTGCAGAGCCTGCATCTTAGGCTGGAAGATTGACATCTTAGCCATAGACTTAGTCTGCTTGATGTACAAAGGATACAGGCACAGCTTAACTATCAGAGTAAGGATAATGATAGCTATTCCGTAGTTACCAACTAAACCGTACAAACCCTGTAATATCCATAACATAGGTTTGGCGATAATGCCTAAGAATGTGTACATTAATTAATTTCCTCCTACTTTAAAGGGTCGTATCCTCCTGGATTAAATGGATGGCATCTTAGTATCCTCTTACATCCCAGATAACTCCCTTTAAAAAATCCATACTTCTCTAGAGCCTGGATAAAATAAGTCGAACAAGTAGGATAATATCTACAAGTCGGTGGAAAGAGTGGTGATATAAATTTCTGATATCCTCTTACAAGGATAATTGCAAATCTCTTTAACATATCCTCTTCCTACTTGTATAATTTAGCCTTTCTTATAGCGCCTTTAATTGAGCGTTCTACATCAAATGATTTCTTGCCATTGATAGTATTTCTTGCGATGAATATCAGATCATATCCATCTTCTATAGAATCACAAAGGAGTCGGTAGTTTTCCCTCATGAGTCTTCTGGCACGATTACGCTTGACGCTATTTCCTACTTTCTTGCTTGCTAAAAATGCAGTTCTTTTATAACCAAGATTGTTCTTTTTATAAAAGAGAACAATATACCTTTCTCCTATTGATTTCCCTTTCTTGTATATCAAAGAGAAATCTTCTTTTCTTCTAAGTATATCTTTTTTTAGCATGGTAATATCAAGTTCTTATGCTGATAAAACTTTTCTTCCTCTTCTTCTTCTTCTCTTTAATACGTTTCTACCGTTCTTTGTAGCCATTCTCTTTCTGAAGCCGTGTTCCTTCTTTCTCTGTCTAGTCTTTGGCTGATAAGTCTGTTTCATTGGTTGTTACCTCCTTTTTTCTAAAATTTCTCACGCGATTCTAAATTCCAAGTCGCGCACATATGCTTAATTATTATACTCGGTCAAATTTCCTGTGTCAATTTATTTTCAACACTTCCACGGCTTTTAGAAGTTCATAAAAATCAATATTTTTCCTTATAAAAAAGCTTATCCAACATATAGTTGTTACTGTGGAAACTGTGCACAAATTTATCCACAGATAGTGGATAAGTACCTTTAACAATTACAATTACTACAAAAGTTATCAAATGGGTGCCTGTGGATAACTTTTACCTCTACAATCCAACTCTAATTTCTGCTATTATATATGTATTAAATTTAGAAGGTAAGTTATGAGAAAAAAGCTAGATAACATTAAATGGAGAAATATTTTAGCAAATATCCAAGATAATGTAACCGAGCCTACTTATAAGACATGGTTCGTTCCTTTAACCCCACTTGAAATTGATGAAGAAGCAGGGGTTCTTTATTTTGCCACAAATAATGAAATGGTAGTTAAGGTTCTCAACATGAGATATATACCTATTTTTGAGGAATGTGTTGAGAATATCCTTAATCACAGATATAAAGTCGTTGTTCATCATTTAACAGAAGACGAAATAACAGAGAGAACTTCTGCGCGAACAGCTAAACCAGAACCTAAGAAGACTAATGCTGCTAAGCCAGTTGTTAGAATACCAGATGATAATGATTTCACTGAAGAATATTGGTTAAACCCTAAGTATAATTTCGAGAACTTTATTATCGGTGCTAATAACGAATATGCTCATGCTGTAGCTGTTGCAGTAGCTGAAGCTCCTTCTATGGTTTATAATCCATTATTTATATATGGAGGATCTGGTCTTGGTAAGACTCATCTGATGCATGCTATCGGTCATTATATTCTTGAGAATAATCTTGATTCTAAGGCATTATACGTTTCATCAGAAATGTTTACTACTGAACTTATTGCTGCTATGCAGGATCCACAGAATAAGAACAAGAAACTTCAGCAGTTCAGAGATAAATACAGAAATGTTGATGTATTATTAATAGATGATATTCAGTTCCTTGAAGGTAAGGAAGCAACTCAGAGTGAATTCTTCCATACTTTTAATACTCTATATGATCTTAATAAACAGATTGTTATTACAAGTGACCGCCATCCAAGTAAGTTAAGTGACCTTGATGACAGATTAAGAACTAGATTTCAGTGGAATGTAATAGCAGATATTCAGCCACCTGATTTTGAAACAAGAGTAGCAATTCTTAGAAGTAAGGCTGAAGATTTACAGATTGATATTAATAAGGATGTACTCGATGTAATTAATCTTATTGCTGAGAAGGTTAAATTCAACGTAAGAGAATTAGAGAGTGCCCTTACTAGAATTAACAGTTATTCTAAGATTTATAATGAAGATATTACTGTTAAATATGCTATCAGAACTCTTAGTGACATTTTCACTGGCGGCGATAGAGATATCTCATGTGAAAGCATTAAGAAGGCTGTTTGCAAGGATTACAATGTTAAGATAAGTGATATTGAATCGAAGAAGAGAAAGAGAGAATATGCATTCCCTCGCCAGGTAGCCATGTACCTTTGCAGAGAAATGACTAATCTTTCATTACCTCAGATTGGTAAGTACTTCGGAGGTAGAGATCACACCACTGTAATGCATGCATGTGAGAAGATTAGTAAGGAAATTAAAGAGAACGAAATGTTCGCTCAGCACATCAAGAAACTTAAGGATGACATCTATTAAGTTATTAACATGGCGTTAACAGCCAATCCACAAACTTATCCACAGAAAATGTGGATAAAATTCT